>CANJNX010000031.1 GCA_947475495.1 Comamonadaceae bacterium
AATTGCCATTGCCATCAAACCGAAGGGCAACGGGATACTTGAAACCCAACTCGAAATACGCGGGCAAGACCATGCCGCCATCGGCCAAAGCAAGCGGCGCCGTTCGGACTAGAAAACTGGTATTCCACAACCATGACAAGGGCAGCAGTCCCACAGGATCGAATTCCACATCTTGCGCCAGGCTTCCTTGGCGTTGCTGCAAATGCAATATGCGCCCTGCCGCCCAGCCGCCCCAACCGGTTGCCACCACAAACAAATGCATGCGCCCGCTCGCATCAAGCCAGGCCACCGGGTTGCCCAACCGGCGAACGCCAAACCCCAATTGCGCACCCACGTCGTGGCGGTTCACCACAAAGCGCGCTTCGCCCCAACTTTGGCTGGCGCGGTTAAAGCTTGCACTTGCAATTTGAACATTGGGAGCGCTTTCGCGATCCCCGGCAAACCAAAAGGCCATCAGCGCGTCCGGATGGTTGTCAGGCATTGCAACCAGTGCACTTGCATGCGCAGCCATGGCGCCCTGTGGCATCGGAATATGCCCTTTGGCGCCGAACTTCCAATCGCCGTCTGCAGTAACTTCTAGAGGGCTCTGCGATAGAGGGGCAAGCGCGAAAGCCGATGCGACTGGGCTCGAACGTTCAGAAATACCAAACGCAAGCAAGGCCCCTGTGAACAAGGCAGCACCCACCAAACGCATCAAAACCGAAGGTATATCCATAGTGCAATCTTATCGGCAGTGGAAATATCCTTCTAAGAGCTTGGTGCAGGACGGGATAGCCCCCATGAATTGCGCTTTAATAGCACTTTGATTCTTTTTGAAGCATGCGTATGAACCCCAGCATTGTGAGTGTGGCGCCCTTGGCTTTTCCTTGGCAAACCCTGGACCCGTTTTTGTTTTGCGTGCACCACAACGACGCGTATCCGTCTGGCAACGCCGCCATGGGGCCTCATGTACCCTTAACAGGGCGTGATCTTGGGCAAGACTTTTCTGGCAAAGATGGCTGGAGCATGTACCACGGGAAAACCGTCCCTGGCTTTCCGGCGCACCCGCACCGTGGTTTTGAAACTGTCACCATCGTTCGCCAAGGGCATATCGATCACTCCGACTCCTTAGGTGCCATCGCCCGCTTTGGTGCGGGCGATGTGCAATGGCTGACCGCCGGCAAAGGCATTGTTCACTGCGAAATGTTTCCACTGCGGCACACCGATCAAGCCAATCCAGCCGAGCTGTTTCAAATTTGGCTCAACCTCCCTGCCAAAAACAAAATGGCTGAGCCGCACTTCACCATGTTTTGGAACGAACATATTGAACGCGTAACGCACCACGACGATGAAAATCGAGCCACAGAAGTTGTGGTGGTGGCGGGGGCCATGAACAAAGCCCAAGGTCTGCCACCCCCACCCCACTCCTGGGCCAGCCAAGCGGACTCGGACCTCGCGATTTTCACAATTCGCATGGAGCCAGGCGCCCGATGGACTTTACCTGCAGCAGCAAACCCACAAACCCGTCGCCAACTGTATTTCTTTAAAGGGGCCACGCTCAATGCTGCGGGTGAGACCATGGGTGTGCGTTCGGTCATTGAGGTCCGATCCACCGATGCGATTGAAATCATCAACGGGGAAGAAACTTCGGAGCTATTGATGCTGCAAGGCCGCCCGATTGGCGAGCCGGTTGCGCAATACGGCCCGTTTGTGATGAACACCCAAGAAGAAATTCACCAGGCTTTTGCCGATTACCGCCGTACTGAATTTGGCGGTTGGCCTTGGGGCCCCAGTGACCCAGTGCATCCGCGCGAAAAAGGTCGTTTTGCCCAGCATGCCAGCGGCGTTTTAGAAACACCCTGAAAAAGATTCCACGCCCACACGATTCGACCGCCCCATACGACCGCGGGTTGGGGTTTCCAGGCCAGGAGAAGCATCACCGCAACCGCCGACAGCACCGGTTTGCGGCGGATCCAAGCTGCGCTTCGTAGCAGCTGATCGCCCAGTGACAAGGGTGACTTGACGCATTGAATCTCACGAACCCACGCCAAGCGCAATTGCGCACTGCGTTCACAGAGCTGCTGCTGGCGCACGATGAGATCGTTACTTCGCATGGGGGGAGGCGTCTTGCGTGAGTGCTTGGTCACGCTGAAGTTCAGCCACGCTTTTTTGGAACATTCCCTGCACCGCTCTGACACGTTGGCGTGCCTGGCCTAAAAATACCAAACCGATGGCCAGAAATGACACGGTCAACAGGCCCGCCGCCATCAAACGGTAGCCCTCCCAAAAAAACAAGATGACTGTGCCGCACAAAAGCACCAAGCCCAAGCCGAGAAACACCAGCGCCACAGCACCCAACACGAGCCCATCAAAGATACGGCGTTTTTCAAACTCCAGTTCGGTTCCTAGCAGTTCCAACCGGACATGCGCCGTCTCTAAGGCTGTTCCCAAGAGTTGGCGCAGCGAGCCCAACAGCCCCGCGCTTTTGCTCTCAGCCATGCGATTTACCGTCGACCCAGAAGCAAACCCAAGACCAATCCCAGTCCAGCGGCAACACCAACTGACTTCCATGGGTTTTCGTGCACAAACGCATCGGCCGCTTGACCTGCTGCTTTGGCCTGCGCCACGGCTGCATCTTGTAAATGCAACAACTCCAGTTTGGCTTGCTCCATGCGCGTTTGCACCCTTTGTCGGACATCGGCTGCGCTATCTCCTGCCTCTTTGGCAGTCATGCGCAACAATGCTTCGGCGTCTTCAATGACGACTTGCAGGTCTTCCATCAATTTGTTTTTGTGGCTTGTAGACATCTCGCTTACTCCCGTATGAATAGTCCATGAATAGTCCACTGTAAGGGGCGTGGGCAGGAGATGGTTTGATGAATATCAAACGATACTCACCCAAAACAAGCTTTCGCAAGCACGCCAGGGTGACAATTTTGGTGACTATCGGGCCACTCCTTGGTGCGCAGCGGAGGGAATCTGAACCAAAACCGTGCGCAGCACCATGTCCACAATGAGATTTTCTGCCGCTTGAAAATCTTCCGCTTCCAACTCCGACTTACCCAAGACCAATCCGATTTGACTGGCCCAGTCGGCATAGACTTGGGTAGAAGCCCAAAGCAAAATCATCAAATGGCGGCCATCAACGGGCCGACACAATCCTTGCTCAGCCCAGCGATTAAAAATGGCCACATCCGCCTGCAAGGCAGGAATCACCCGCTCGGCAATTTCTGCTGAAAAGAGAGGGGCGCCAGAGACCACCTCGTTGGCATACACCCTTGAATCATCGGGGTGCTCTCTGGAGAAGCGCAATTTCCCAGCAATGTATTCACGAATCGCCCGTTCCGGGTCATCAGGGCGTTGGCTCAAGGCATCCATATAGGACAACCAAACATCCAGCACGCCATGCAAAACGCGCCGGTAAAGCTCTTCTTTGCTGGGGAAGTAGTACAACAAATTTTGCTTGGACGCGCCCACCTCCCGCGCAATATGGTCCAAGGAAACCCCGCCAAAACCCCGCTGAGCAAATAGCTTTTTAGCGGCACGCAAGATGTCTTGCTCTAAGCGTTCGCGTGCAACACTGACTTTGACAAGCTTCAATTCATCCGGTTTTTTCATGGCGGGTATGGTTATTGCAATATCCATGCTAGGGTTTTTACCAATTGGTAAAACAAATCATAAGGCATGTAATGAAATGCGTATTGCTTAAATGGATTGCTTCATTTTGCCGGAGTCTTAGTTACACACCTGTGATTTTTTGGAAGAACAACATATGACGACCCAAGCCCTTGCACCTGGCGTTATCCCAGGACGATTAACGCCTGCACAGTACGCAAATAATTTTTGCGATTCCCATGCCCCGCTGAATCTTTCGCAAGCCAAGATTGAAGCGGATCGCTGTTATTACTGCTATGACGCACCCTGCCAAACGGCATGCCCCACAGGCATTGATGTGCCAAGTTTCATTCGCCGCATTGCTGACGACAACGTCCGCGGGGCAGCACACACCATCTTGGAAGCCAACCCCCTGGGCGGCATGTGCGCACGCGTGTGCCCCACCGAGGTGTTGTGTGAGCAAGCCTGTGTGCGCAATACCCACGAAGACAAACCGGTAGAGATTGGACTGCTCCAGCGCTATGCCACCGACCATTTTTTCAATGCCCCGGGTAAACCATTGTTTACCCGTGCGCCTGCCACAGGACGCAAAGTAGCCGTCGTTGGCGCCGGGCCCGCAGGGCTGGCGTGTGCCCACGGCTTGGCTCAAAAAGGACATGATGTGGTGCTCTTTGATGCGCACCCCAAACTTGGGGGCCTCAACGAGTACGGACTGGCAACGTACAAAACTGTCGGCGATTTCGCCCAAAAAGAAGTGCAGTGGTTGTTATCCATAGGCGGCATTGAAGTGCGTCACAACGCCCAACTGGGAAAAGACATGGTGTTGGAGACTTTAGTCAAAGACTACGACGCTGTTTTTCTTGGCATGGGGCTCGCGGGTGTCAACAGCATTGGAATCCCTGAGGCCCAAGCCAGCGGCATTCGCAACGCCGTTGACTTTATTGCCGACCTTCGACAAGCAAGTGACCTGTCCAAAGTACCCGTGGGTCGAAAGGTCGTGGTCATTGGTGGAGGAATGACGGCCGTCGACGCCGCAGTGCAGTCTAAAAAACTCGGCGCACAAAGCGTCACCATGGTTTACCGCCGGGGCGCGCAAGAGATGGGCGCCTCAGGGCACGAGCAAGCGTGGGCGCTGGAAAATGGCGTGCATATTCATCACTGGGCGGCACCCAAAAACGTAGTCGCTGAGGCGGGGCATGTGACAGGAATGCAGTTTGCTTGTATGCATCTCGTCAACGGGTCGCTGCAAGAAACCGGAGAGCACTTCACCTTGGAAGCCGATCTGATTTTGAAAGCCATTGGCCAAAGTTTTATCGCCCAAGCTTTGGGTGCCAGTGTCGAGCTACAAGCCGGCCGCATCAAAACGGACGAAGCAGGAAAAACCTCCCACGCCAAAATTTGGGCTGGCGGAGACTGCCGTTTTGGTGGGCGCGACCTGACGGTTGAAGCGGTCGAACACGGCAAAGTAGCCGCCTTATCTATTCATTCAGCGCTAAGCGCTTGAACTAGGGAACTTCACGATGGCAAATCTCAAAACCGAATTCGCTGGCATTCACAGTCCTAACCCCTTTTGGTTGGCCTCTGCGCCCCCGACCGACAAGGCCTACAACGTCAACCGCGCGTTTGAAGCCGGCTGGGGTGGGGTGGTTTGGAAAACACTGGGCGAGGCAGGACCACCGATTGTCAATGTCAATGGTCCCCGTTACGGCGCGCTGCTCACCCCAGACAGGCGCTTGATGGGCTTTAACAACATTGAACTGATCACCGACCGGGATCTTGAGTTGAACCTCACAGAAATCACCGACGTCAAACGCAACTGGCCCGACCGCGCCATGGTGGTTTCTCTCATGGTGCCTTGCGAAGAAAAATCATGGAAGGCCATCTTGCCCAGGGTCGAAGACACGGGCGCAGATGGCATTGAGCTCAACTTCGGATGCCCGCACGGTATGAGTGAACGCGGAATGGGCGCAGCCGTGGGCCAGGTGCCTGAATATATCCAAATGGTCACCGAGTGGTGCAAGCAGTACAGCAAACTTCCAGTCATCGTCAAACTCACCCCAAACATCACCGATATTCGCAACCCAGCCCGGGCTGCAAAAAAGGGGGGCGCAGACGCTGTCTCCTTGATCAACACCATCAACTCCATCATGGGTGTCGACCCGTACACGCTCACCATGAGCCCGTCTACCGGCGGCAAAGGGTCGCACGGAGGCTACTGTGGGCCGGCCGTTAAACCTATCGCTCTGAATATGGTGGCCGAAATTGCGCGGGACCCGCAAACAGCGGGGCTGCCGATATCGGGCATTGGCGGCATCGGCAATTGGCGTGACGCGCTTGACTTTATTGCCCTGGGTTCTGGAACCGTTCAGGTGTGTACCGCGGCAATGGTCTATGGTTTCAAAATCGTACAAGAAATGAACGATGGCCTGTCCAACTACATGGATGAGATGGGCTTTACATCGGTATCTCAGATTGTGGGCAAAGCCGTCCCGACCGTATCGGATTGGCGTTTTCTCAACCTCAACCATATTTCTAAAGCGGTTATCAACCAAGACAGCTGCATTCAATGCGGCCGCTGCCATATTGCTTGCGAGGACACCTCTCACCAAGCGATCACCGCGTCCAAAGGCGGGGTGCGGTACTTCGAGGTCAAAGAAGATGAGTGCGTTGGCTGCAATTTGTGCGTCACCGTCTGCCCGGTTCCAGAATGCATCACCATGCGTGATCTGTCCCCAGGAGACATCGATACGCGGACCAAAAAACCAGTTGCTGCAAACCACGCGGACTGGACCACCCACCCCAATAACCCGATGCGAACCGGCACCCCCGCTTAGGTTCACAATGTGCACGTTGCGTTTTTTCTATTTCCAATAACAGTGGCAAAGGACACTTGATATGACAACTCTCTTTATTCGTGGTGGAACTGTCGTCAATGCAGACCGGGCTTTTAAATCAGACGTTCTCACCCAAGATGGAAAAATCATCGCAGTTGGCGAAAACATCACTGCCCCCGCCGGAGCAACGGTGGTCGATGCGTCGGGCCAATATGTGATGCCCGGCGGTATCGATCCGCATACCCATATGCAACTGCCGTTCATGGGAACCACCACCATGGATGACTTTTTCACCGGAACCGCGGCCGGACTGGCAGGCGGCAATACCTCCATCATTGACTTTGTCATACCCAACCCACAGCAGCCCCTGATGGAGGCCTACCAAACGTGGCGCGGCTGGGCCGAGAAATCAGCCGGGGACTACAGTTTTCACGTTGCCATCACCTGGTGGGATGAAACCGTGAAGCGCGACATGGGCACACTCGTCGAAAAAGAAGGCGTGAACAGCTTCAAGCATTTCATGGCCTATAAAAATGCGATCATGTGCGACGACGAAACACTGGTCAATAGTTTCAAACGCTCGCTTGAACTGGGCGCCATGCCCACCGTCCATGCGGAAAACGGCGAACTGGTTTACTTGCTGCAAAAAGAAGTGGCTGCCATGGGGATCACCGGCCCCGAAGGACACCCTCTTTCTCGCCCACCCACTGTTGAAGGCGAAGCGGCCAACCGCGCCATTGCGATTGCCAATGTGCTGAACGTCCCTATCTATGTAGTGCACGTCTCCTGCATTGAAGCCGCAGAAGCTATTTCTCGCGCACGGGCACGGGGCCAGAGGGTCTACGGCGAGGTTTTGGCGGGCCATTTGGTGGTGGACGACAGCGTGTATCGCCACCCTGACTTTGCTACGGCAGCTGCCCACGTGATGAGCCCCCCGTTTCGCTCCAAAGAAAACCAAGAAGTTTTGTGGCGCGGCTTGCAATCTGGAAACTTGCACACCACCGCGACCGACCATTGCACGTTTTGCGCC
>CANJNX010000032.1 GCA_947475495.1 Comamonadaceae bacterium
ATTGCGCGGGTGCCGGTCAAACGTGCGGGAATGATCTTGCCGTTTTCAGCAATAAAGTCACGCAAGGTGTCGATGTCTTTGTAGTCAATCTCTTCCACGCCAGTGACTGTAAAGCGGCAAAAGCGCTTGCGCTTGAACAAGAGAGATTGCGTATTGCGCTTGGGGCGCTTGTCTTTGTTAAATTTCTTAAATGTGGCCATGGGGCCTCCTAAAATTAAATTTGCGAAAATTCTTGAATGTGTAAAACCACCGATTTACCGTGCCGGGCGTTGGCTAGAAATCCTTGAAATTTCCAGCGGCTGCCGATGGACTGCTTCACTAGCCTCTCGGCCAATGCACCAAAAGCCATCGCTTTCAGTACGGCTTTCACTTGTCGCTTTGCGCCTGTTTCAAGAACTTCGGACTCGTGTTCGAGAACCAAGTTCAGGGCAGGAATTCCAGCGGGCGTGTACCTCAGGGCTTGCGCCTCTGCGATCATTGCGCTGAGAACAAGTAAATTAGCATCCACTCCCGGTAAACAAATGTTCTACACCAAGCCATTAAGCTTGGTATTCAGCCTGTTGGGTTTTACGTGCGTCTTCACGCTCTACGGTCTTCATCATGGAGGAAGGGCCGGCTTCGGCTTTCTTCTTCAAGACAGTGAGATGACGCAACACAGCATCGTTGAACTTGAAGGCATGCTCCAACTCAGCCATCACCGCTTGATCAGCTTCGATGTTGACGCAAAGATAATGGGCTTTAGCCAATTTGTTGATCATGTAGACCATCTGACGGCGGCCCCAGTCTTCAACACGGTGCACTTTTCCACCGCCAGCGGTGATCATGCCCTTGTAACGCTCCAGCATGGCTGGAACTTGCTCGCTCTGATCCGGGTGGATCATGAGAATGATTTCGTAATGACGCATTGATACTCCTTGTGGATTACCCCAAACGGGGATGAAAAAGCGGCCCTCAGCGTCTAATTGAGGTGCCGCAAGGCGAAGCCAATGATTATAGCCCAATCCCGCTCCGAGCTGACCCACCCCACGGATGAGGACCCTCTAGGGTTGAAATGCTTATGCGTTTTCGGCTTTTTGCTGGCTCAGCAGGCTGACCAGCACCGTTGCTGCAATGCCTGCTGGCACCCCGAAAACACCTGCCGATACAGGCTGAATATCCCACCACATGCCGTGCCCAGGTAGCTCAAACGCCCGCCGAAACACCGCGTGGTTGATAACCATGTAATACAAAGTCACGCCCAGGCCCGTCAACATCCCCATGACGGCGCCTGCATGGGTCGTTCCGCGCCAAAAAACCCCTAAAACCATCGCAGGTACCAAGGCAGCGCCCGCCAGAGAAAACGAGGCGGCAACCAAATACAAAATGCCGCCAGGTCGTTGGGCCGCCGCATACGCCGCAAGCAAGGCCACAACCAGCAGCGCAAATTTAGACCACATCACACGCCGCATCGATTGATCAACGTTGTTGTTGCCATCAAAATACATATCGTGCGCCAATGCATTGCCAATCGTCAACAGCAAGCCGTCCGCCGTAGAAAGCGCTGCAGCCAAGCCTCCTGCGGCAACTAAAACGGAAATCACATAAGGCAAGCCCCCAATTTCAGGGGTGGCAAGCATGATCACATCGGCGCTTATCTTCAATTCTGCAAACTGCAATACCCCGTCTGCATTGACATCCGAGTAAGAAATCAAGGTTGGGTCCCGCGACCACTGTGCCAACCAAGCAGGCAACTGATCAAATGGCTGTCCCACCAAATGGGCCAAAACCTCATACTTCACCAAGACGGCCAAAGCAGGTGCGGCCAAGTACAAGAGTGCAATAAACACCAAAGACCACGCCACAGACGTTCGCGCTTGCTTGACAGAGGGGGTCGTGAAATAACGCGTCAACAAATGCGGCAATCCGGCCGTTCCGACCATCAAGCAAAACATGAGCGCCAAAAAATTAGCACGTGACGACTGAAATTCGTTTTGCTCTTCTGGCGAGCCCTTGGGATCACCCGCAAAAGCCTGGGTATGCTGGGGCAGCCCTCCCATGGGTTTTGCACGCTCTCGGTTTTCATCCCGTTGCTGCGACCATAGTTGCCGTGCCGCATTGGCATCTTTCGGTAGGGCCGCCAACTCCTTTCGAATTGCTGTGACTCGGTCTTCATTGGCTTTGGAACTTCCTAGCTCATTTAAGGTCTTTCGCAATTCCAATCGCTGCGCTTGCAAAGCCGCTGGCACGTCAATCAGCTTGCTCTCGAAGTCCTGGGCTCTTTGTCCATAGATGGCAATCACTTCTTTTTCTTGCGGTGAATCCAGCAACCCTTGCTCAATGGCAGTAATTTTTAGCAACTGTTGCCCGTAAGCCCACGCAGCGATGGGATTGCCCACTTGCTTATAAGACAACCAAGAAACCGGAATCAAGAAAGCCAAAATGATGACGACATACTGTGTGACCTGCGTCCACGTAACGGCCCGCATACCGCCTAAAAAAGAACACACCAAAACACCGCCCAGGCCTAACAAAATTCCAATTTCAAAATGCAAACCGGTAAGCCTTGAAGTGATCAGGCCCACACCGTAAATTTGGGCAACTACATACGTAAATGAACAAAGAACGGCAGCAATGGCCGCAATGATGCGCGGCCAGCGTCCGCCAAAGCGCAAAGCAAAATAATCCGGAACCGTATAAAGATTGTGTTCGCGCAAATAAGGTGCGACCAACAGTGCCAGCAAGCAAAACCCGCCCGTCCAACCAAGGACATAGGCAAGGCCGCCAGGTTGATTGCCCACTCCAGAAAAGCCCTGCAAGTACAAGCCCCCTGCCAGACTGATGAAGGATGCGGCACTCATCCAATCGGCCGCAGTTGCCATGCCGTTATATACCGCAGGGATTCTTCGTCCGGCAACGTAGTATTCAGGCGCGCTGGATGTTCTGCCATACACCCCAACCCCTGCGTACAAGACCAAGGTTAAAACCAAAAAGGATCCTGCTATCCAGGCACGAGGTACTCCCCAGTACTCAAAAACTGCCAAGACAAGCAAAGCAACCAGCAAGCACGCCACATACCAACCAAAGCGACGGTGGATTGCTTGGGTGTATTTCTTGTAATTGTCAGCATCAACTTGCCACACTTCTTGGGAGTCGGTGTTTTTTCGCCACGCAAAAACAATAACGATCGCAATGAAGATCAAAACGGAGCCTTGCGCAGCGAACCAAAAACTCACAGGCCAATCGGCAACCACCATCTGCAAATCACGGGCGAAGAACACCACGCCAAATGAAGCAGCAAACCACAAAGTCAGCAAAACGGCATGCAGCCGCCAGGAAGTTGTGGTCTGCATAGCTTTCATCGTGCGGCGAGTTGTTGCCAGGTAGAAATCACCGAGTCGGGATTGAGCGAGATCGAAGAAATTCCTTGCTGATTCAACCACTGCGCAAAGTCAGGGTGGTCGCTTGGGCCTTGTCCGCAAATGCCAATATATTTTCCTTGGGCCTTGCAAGCCTGAATCGCCAGGCTAATCAATGCTTTCACTGCGGGGTCGCGCTCATCAAAGTCATGGGCTAGCAGCTCCAAACCCGAATCACGGTCCAAGCCCAAAGTCAATTGCGTTAAGTCATTGGAGCCAATGGAAAAACCATCAAAGTATTCTAAAAATTCGTTTGCCAAAATTGCATTGCTTGGGATCTCGCACATCATGATGAGCTTCAAATCGTCTCTGCCGCGCTCTAAGCCGTGTCGCGCCAATAACTCCGTGACTTTTTTGGCTTGCCCCAAGGTTCGGACAAAAGGCACCATGACCTGAACATTGGCCAAGCCCATGTCATTGCGAACGCGTTTGATCGCTTCACACTCCATCGCAAAGGCTTCGCCAAACTCAGCGCTCACATAACGCGCTGCACCGCGAAATCCGAGCATCGGGTTTTCTTCTTCTGGTTCATAACGGCTGCCGCCAATGAGTTTGCGGTATTCATTCGACTTAAAGTCTGACAAGCGAACGATCACTGGCTTGGGCCAAAAGGCTGCGGCAATGGTTGCCACACCTTCAGCGACACGGTCCACATAAAACGCACGAGGCGATGCGTGACCACGAGCCACGGATTCGACCGCTTTTTTCAGATCAGCATCGACATTGGGGTAGTCCAGAATAGCTTTGGGATGAACACCAATGTTGTTATTGATGATGAACTCCAAACGCGCCAAACCCACACCCGAATTGGGAAGCTGGCAAAAATCAAATGCCAACTGGGGGTTGCCAACGTTCATCATGATTTTGACGGGGATCTCTGGCATCACGCCACGCACGACTTCCGATACTTCGGTCTCCAACAGGCCGTCATAAATAAAACCCGTGTCCCCTTCTGCGCAGCTCACTGTCACCAGCATGCCGTTTTTGAGGACGTCGGTCGCGTGACCACAACCAACCACCGCGGGTATTCCTAATTCACGGGCAATGATGGCCGCATGGCAGGTGCGACCGCCCCGGTTGGTCACAATCGCCGAGGCGCGTTTCATCACTGGCTCCCAGTTGGGATCGGTCATGTCTGTCACCAAAATATCACCTGCTTGGACGGTGTCCATTTCACTGATGTTATGAACAATGCGCACAGGCCCAGTGCCAATTTTTTGCCCGATTGCTCGGCCGTCCACCAAGACCGCGCCCTTGCCTTTGAGTTTGTAGCGGTACTCTACAGAGTTGCCCGCTTGGCTCTTCACAGTCTCTGGCCGGGCTTGCAAGATGTAAAGCTGGCCATCGATACCATCTTTGCCCCATTCAATGTCCATAGGGCGGCCGTAATGGTCTTCGATCACCAAAGCGTAATGTGCAAGTTGCTCCACATCGCTGTCAGTTAAGGAGTAGCGATTGCGAAGTTCTGTAGGCACGTCCGTGGTTTTCACCAGTTTGGCACCTGCAGCTTGTTCTTTTTGGCTGGTGAACTCCATCTGTAAAAGTTTAGAGCCCAAGCTGCGGCGAATCACCGCCCGCTTACCCGCGCGAAGCATGGGCTTGTGCACATAAAACTCGTCGGGATTGACAGCGCCTTGAACCACGGTTTCGCCCAGGCCATAACTCGATGTAATAAAAACCACATCCGAAAAGCCAGACTCGGTATCAATCGTGAACATCACGCCAGCCGCACCCAGATCTGATCGCACCATGCGCTGAATGCCAGCACTCAGGGCCACATGCTCGTGGGCAAACCCTTTGTGCACGCGGTAACTGATGGCGCGGTCGTTGTAGAGCGAGGCAAAGACTTCGCGGATTTTGTGCAAGATATCGTCGATACCGACCACATTCAAAAAGGTTTCTTGCTGACCCGCAAAGGACGCGTCTGGCAAATCCTCGGCTGTGGCTGAAGAACGAACCGCAAACGACACCTCTGGATTTCCAGACTGCAATACCTTGAACGCCCGTCGAATGCCTTCCTCCAAGTCTTGGGGGAAAGGCTGGGCCTCCACCATGGCGCGAATGTCGGCTCCGACCGAGGCCAAGGCCCGGACATCTTCAACATCGAGCTGCGCCAATCGGGCGTTGATGCGTCCGCTTAAATCTTCATGTTTTAAAAATTCTCTGAAGGCATGGGCTGTGGTGGCAAACCCGGTAGGCACTTTCACACCCTGGGGCAGTTGAGAAATCATCTCTCCCAAGCTGGCATTTTTCCCACCCACCGACTCGACATCGTCCATGCGCAAAAACTCAAAGGGAACCACCAAATCGGTCGGACCGAATAGATTAGACATAAAGACTCCAAAGTTAAAAACCCTGGCGGTTGCGATCAGCGCCCTGCTTTTGTGTTTGTTGCTTTACACAGGTGCGCTATTCAAAAACCGCGAAAAATGGACTTCATTGTAGGGCGATGCCCCCTTGCACAGAGGAATTACCATGGGTGCACAATTCAGGCCTCAACGCATCTATTTCCAACCCTAGCCCTATGCCCAATCGCAGCGTATTTTTTGTGTCCGACGGTACTGGCATCACAGCCGAGACCTTTGGCAATGCCATCTTGGCCCAATTCGAAACCAAGGCGCGGCATGTGCGCCTGCCTTTCATTGATACAGCAGACAAAGCGCACCAAGCGGTTCGTCAGATCAACCATGCAGCCATTGTTGATGGCAATAAGCCCATCGTTTTCACGACCTTGGTGAATATGGAAATTTTGAAAGTGATTCAAGAAGGCTGCCAAGGCATGCTCTTGGACATGTTTGGCATGTTTGTGCACCCCCTTGAGCAAGAGCTCAACCTGAAATCAAACCACCGCGTAGGAAGGTTTAGCGATGCCAGCAAAAGCAAGGAATACCACGACCGCATTGAAGCCATTAATTTTTCACTCGCCCACGACGATGGGCAAAGCAACCGCGACTTAGAACAGTCCGATGTCATTTTGGTTGGCATCAGCCGCAGCGGGAAAACGCCAACATCCCTCTATCTGGCCATGCAATATGGTCTGAAAGCGTCGAACTACCCGCTGATCCCGGAGGACTTTGATCGCCGCCAGCTTCCGCCTGCCTTGCTACCCCACAAGAGCAAGATTTTTGGCCTGAGTATTCAACCTGAGCGATTGAGCGAAATTCGCAACGAACGCCGACCCCATTCCAAATACGCCTCCATAGAAAACTGTCGTTTTGAAGTCTCGGAGGCAGAAAGTATGATGCGCAGGGCCGGAATCCGGTGGCTATCGACGACGACCAAATCCATCGAAGAAATAGCCACCACGATCTTGCAAGAACTCCATCCCGAGCGACTGGCGTACTGACCGGCTTGGGGGTTGCCTTGGCTTACAGCCCGATGGCCGCCAGCCCCGCCCGTGCGATTTGAGCATCTTCGTTGGACTTCACACCGCTCACGCCCACTGCGCCTAGGCAATGGCCGTCTTTCATGATGGGTACACCGCCTTCGAGCATGCCGTCTAAAGTAGGTGCGCTCAAAAATGACGCCCGCCCGCCATTGATCATGTCTTCGTACACTTTGCTCTCGCGCCGACCCATGGCTGACGTACGCGCTTTGGCAGGGGCGATCAAGGCTGAAATAGGAGCTGCACCGTCTAGGCGTTGAAACCACAGCATATTGCCGCCGTCATCGACGATGGCAATACTCACAGCCCAAGCGTGTTGGACAGCTTCGGCCTCTGCTGCAGCGGCAATGGTTTTGATATCGGCGAGTTCGAGAATGGTTTTGTTTTTCATACAAGTGGGCCAGAAAGGGTTGAAAGTCGTGAGCATACCTGCTCAACATGGCTTGGTTTACGCTTCATTTCGAACAACACCCCTGAAAATAATCGGGGCAATGCGATGTTCTCGCTTGGTATTTCGCTTGAAACTGCCTAAAATTACCCCACCTACTACCTAGGTTTTAAGGAGTTTGACTATGACCGACAACGTAAACACGTTAGACCAAGGCATTGGTTACGGGATTTCCGCCCAAGAGCGCAACAAAG
>CANJNX010000033.1 GCA_947475495.1 Comamonadaceae bacterium
CCAATACATCCCGTGAGGTTGTCATCTCTAAGCCGCCAGGGATGACCATGGTGGAAGCGTACGTAGGCTCTTGGGGGCGCTCTGACTCTTTGTAAGTGGGCTCGTGCAACACAAAACCGCGCTCTTCGTGAACCGGCCCGCCTTGGAAAACAGCTTGGTCGGCCAGATCGGCGCGCTGCAAATGCAAATCCACTTTCCCAAACAGCGCCGCCATTTTGAGCTCGGCGGGCTTATTGATAATGATTCCCAGGGCACCACGGGGGCTGTGTTCACACAGATAGATGACGCTTTTCGAGAATAGCCCGTCTTCCAAGCCCGGCATTGCAATTAAAAAATGGTGGGTAAGGTTGGTAGGTGCAGAATCGCCAGACATGGTTTTATTTTAGCGGTAGGTATGCAAAAACTTTTTTCGACCGGTTTAGTTTGGTTCAGGCGCGATTTACGCGCCCATGACAACGCCGCCTTGGCGACAGCGCTCCAACAATGCGATCACGTGCATTGTGTTTTTGTCTTTGACCGGGCTATTTTGGACAGCCTTCCCCGTTCTGACAGACGGGTTGAATTCATATGGGGCAGCGTGCTGGCGCTTGACGATGATTTGCGTGCGCTAGCAGACAAGCACCAACCTCAAGCCGGTTTGATCATCCGGCATGCGATTGCCGAAGATGAGATTCCTATCCTTGCGCAAGCCTTAAAGGTGCAGGCTGTCTTTGCGGCCAATGACTACGAGCCCCAAGCCCTTGCCCGAGACGCTTCGGTACAGCTCGCATTGCATCAAAAAAATATGACTTGGGTGGGCGTCAAAGACCACGTCATCTTTGAAAAACGCGAAGTCCTCACCCAAATGGGCAAGCCCTATGGCGTTTTTACCCCCTATATGCGCGCATGGTTGGCACGCCTCCAGGACGCAGATATAGAAAACTGGGATTGCCATAGCGCTGGACACACATTGGCGGCTCGACCCGCTGCTTACGCAAACGCCCCTCCTTCTTTAGAAGCCCTCGGATTTGAAACCACCAACTTACAAAGTTTAGGCCTCCAGCCAGGGGCCCGAGGCGGCGAGCAGCTGATTGCCGATTTTTGGGGTCGCCTGGAGGCGTACGATGAAACACGCAATTTTCCGAGCATCAAAGGGCCGAGTTACTTGGGCGTCCATTTGCGTTTTGGCACGGTTTCTATTCGCCAGCTGGTTCGCCTTGCCCTGCCGCTGCACCACGACGGACGCACGGGGGCAAGCGTTTGGCTGAGCGAACTGATTTGGAGGGATTTTTACTTTCAAATCGTGGCCAATTTTCCCCATGTCGCCCAAGGCGCATTCAAGCCCGAATACAACGCTATCGCTTGGGAAACCGGTCCCCACGCGGAACAATTGTTTCAGGCTTGGTGCGAAGGGCGCACGGGCTATCCATTGGTGGACGCCGCCATGGCCCAGCTCAACCAAACGGGCTACATGCACAATCGACTGCGAATGGTTGCGGGTAGTTTTTTAGTCAAGCATTTAGGGATCGATTGGCGCTGGGGTGAAGCCTATTTTGCCAAGCATCTCAACGACTTTGACCTCTCAGCCAACAACGGAGGCTGGCAGTGGGTGAGTTCCAGCGGCTGTGACGCGCAACCCTATTTCCGCATTTTTAACCCGGTGAGTCAGAGTGAAAAATTCGATGCCCAAGGCAAATTTATCAAGCGCTACCTCCCCGCATTGGCGGCACTTGACGCCAAGAGTATTCACGCTCCATGGCTTGCCAAACCCTTGGTTTTGGAAGCCGCCGGTGTGGAATTAGGGCGGGACTACCCGCTGCCAGTGGTGGATCACGCAACGGCCAGGGCCCGAACCTTGCAACGCTACGGCGTGGTTAAAAAAGCACCCTTGCCGATAAGCGAAGGGGCTTAAATTTGAACCATTTCAAAGTCTTCTTTGCGGGCACCGCATTCGGGGCACGTCCAGTTCATGGGCACATCGGCCCACAACGTTCCAACAGGAATGCCGTCGTCAGGCGCGCCTAAGGTTTCGTCATAAATCCAGCCACAAATCAGGCACATCCAAGTTTTAGCATCGGTCACGGTGTCACATCGCCTTGAGAATAGAATTGACTGATTGTAATAAGGTCCTACATGCCGTCCCCCATCGCCATCGCTGAAGATATTGAGGACTTTATCCAAGAGGTAGAGGACGACGGACCCGCAGCCAGCGTCATGGCCTTTAATGCCAACGATCCCAGCGGCGCAGGCGGCTTGTTAGCGGACACGGCGGCCATGGCGTCCGTGGGCGTGCACGCCATGCCCGTGGTCACGGGCGCCTATGCCAGAGACACCAGTGAGATCGTGGATCACTTTGCGTTTGATGACGACGCTGTCAGCGCCCAAGCGCGCACCATTCTTGAAGACGTACCCCCCGATGTTTTCAAAGTGGGCTTCGTAGGCAGCCCCGAAAACCTCAGTGTGATCGCGTCTTTGGTTTCAGACTACGCAGATGTGCCCGTCGTGACCTATATGCCCGACCTATCGTGGTGGCAAGAGGATTTGATCGACCAGTACCTTGACGCATGTGCAGAGTTATTGCTCCCTCAAACCACGGTTCTGGTGGGCAACCACAGCACGCTGTCGCGTTGGCTATTGCCAGACTGGAGCGCTCAGCGCCCGCCCACCGCCCGAGATATTGCTAAAGCCGCCCACGAATTTGGCGTGCCCTACACCCTGGTTACGGGAATTGCGCTGCCAGAACAATTTATTGACAACGCGCTTTGCTCGCCGACGGCGGTGGTGTGCAATGAAAAATTTGAGCGTTTTGAAGCCACTTTTATTGGCGCAGGAGACACCCTTTCTGCAGCCCTTGCTGCGCTGATTGCTGCGGGCTCTGAGCTGCGCGAAGCCGTTACAGAAGCGCTGAGCTACCTTGATCGCAGTCTTGAAGGCGGCTTTCGCCCAGGGATGGGCCATGTACAACCGGACCGCCTTTTTTGGGCCCACGCCGAATCAGACGACGAAGACTTTGAAGACCACGAAACCGATTTTCCTTTTGAAATGCCTCCGAATGAAACCCGCCATTGACCGAAACGTAGAACTTTTTGAACGCGCCTCTCGGGTGATTCCTGGAGGGGTCAATTCGCCGGTACGGGCCTTTAAGGCCGTAGGCGGTACGCCACGCTTTGTGACCCGTGCACAGGGTGCTTATTTTTGGGATGCCAATGGCCAGCGTTACACCGATTACATCGGCTCCTGGGGCCCCATGATTTTGGGACACGGTCACCCGGCCGTGGTCGAGGCAGTTCGAAAAGCCTTGCTCGAAGGGTTTTCTTTTGGTGCGCCGACCGAGCGAGAAATTGAACTGGCAGAGGAAATTCTCAAACATGTTCCTAGCATGGAGATGGTTCGCTTAGTGAGCTCAGGAACAGAAGCGGCGATGAGTGCCATTCGCTTAGCGCGGGGCGCAACAGGTCGCAACAAAATTATTAAATTTGAAGGCTGTTACCACGGCCACGCCGATGCGCTTTTGGTGAAGGCGGGCTCTGGGCTTGCGACCTTTGGCAACCCCACCAGTGCGGGCGTGCCACCTGAAGTGGTTCAGCATACGCTGGTGCTTGAGTTCAACCATATTGCCCAACTGGAAGAAGCTTTTGCGTTGCACGGCAGGGATGTGGCTTGCCTGATGATTGAGCCGATTGCAGGCAATATGAATTTTGTACGGGCCTCGGTCGCATTTATGCAAAGAGCCCGTGAACTTTGCACCCAACACGGCGCACTCTTGGTCTTTGATGAAGTGATGACGGGAATGCGGGTCGCATTAGGAAGCGCGCAAAGTGTTTACGCTCAAAGCATTCCAGGCTTTGCGCCAGACATGACGGTGATGGGAAAAGTCATAGGCGGGGGCATGCCTTTGGCGGCATTTGGCGGTAAACGCGCCGTGATGGAACATTTAGCACCCATGGGTTCGGTCTACCAAGCCGGTACTTTGTCTGGCAACCCCGTTGCGACCGCCTGCGGATTAGCTACCCTGCGTGAGATCAGCCGGCCAGGATTTTATGAAGCCCTGGGCACAAAAACCCGCGCACTGGTAAGCGGCCTGCAAGGCGCGGCTGATGCGGCGGGCGTTCCTTTTTGTGGCGACAGTGAAGGCGGAATGTTTGGATTTTTTCTCATGCCCACGCTGCCACAAAACTACGCAACCGTGATGACGACCGACAACCAGCGCTTCAATACCTTCTTTCACGGCATGCTCGAGCGCGGCGTTTATTTCGCGCCAGCGTTGTACGAGGCTGGCTTTATGAGTGCCGCCCATACCGAAGCAGACATCCACCACACCGTAGAAGCCGCAACAAAAGTCTTTCGCTTACTGGCTTAGTGGCGGAAGTGGCGTACGCCGGTGTAGACCATCGCTACGCCGCGTTCATTGGCAGCATTAACCACTTCGTCGTCGCGCATGCTGCCCCCGGGCTGAATAATGCAGGTCGCGCCTGCATCCACGACGACATCTAAGCCGTCGCGAAATGGGAAAAAGGCATCGCTTGCGACCACACTGCCTTGCAACGTTAAACCGGCGTGCTCGGCTTTGATACTGGCGATTCGGGCAGAGTCGAGGCGGCTCATTTGACCCGCACCCACACCCATAGTCATCCCATCTAAGCAAAAAACGATGGCATTAGATTTCACATACTTAGCCACTTTCCAAGCGAACAACATATCCTGAAGTTGTTCTGCGCTGGGCTGCTTAGTCGTTACCACTTTTAAATCAGCCAAAGTGAGTTCTTGGTTGTCTGCGGTTTGAATCAGCAGGCCCGAGCCAATGCGTTTCACGTCCACCGCATTGCGGCCTTGCGTCCACGCGCTGGCGTTGGCATCTGCCGCTGAGCCCAGGGGGGTAGGCAACGCAATGCGCAAAACACGAACGTTGACTTTGTTTTTCAATACCGACAAGGCCCCAGCAGTGAAATCTGGTGCCATCAGGACTTCCACAAATTGTTGTGAGATTTGGTTTGCAGCGCGTTCATCGACGGTGCAATTGAGCGCGATGATGCCGCCAAAAGCCGAGGTGGGATCGGTGGTAAATGCTTTGGAATACGCATCGAGCGCATCGACTCCCACCGCTACGCCGCATGGATTGGCATGTTTGACGATGACACACGCGGGTGACGCGAAGCTTTTGACACACTCCCAAGCGGCATCGGCATCGGCGATGTTATTGAAGCTGAGTTCCTTGCCTTGTACTTGTTGGGCCGTCACCAAGGAACCCGGCGCGGGGTAGAGATCGCGATAAAAGGCGGCTTGTTGGTGCGGATTTTCACCATAGCGCAAGTCTTGCAACTTCACAAAACGCCCATTGGACTGCGCGGGGAAAACGGCCATCGTCCCATCGGCTTGGATACACGACAAGTAGTCACTGATGGCACCGTCATATTGGCTGATTCGGTTGAACGCAGCCACAGACAAAGCGAATTTGGTTTTTTCACTCACTGCGCCGTTGGCTTTGATCTCTTCGATGACGCCAGCATATTGCGATGCATCTGTTAACACCGCAACGTCTTTCCAATTCTTTGCAGCACTGCGAACCATGGCGGGCCCACCGATATCAATATTTTCAATCGCGTCTTCCAGCGTGCAACCGGGCTTGGCAATCGTGGCTTCAAACGGGTAGAGATTTACGACCAACAGGTCAATGGTGTCGATACCGTGGTCTTTGAGCGCCTGCATATGGGCGGGTACATCACGCCGCGCCAACAGACCCCCATGGACTCGGGGGTGCAATGTTTTAACCCGGCCGTCGAGCATTTCAGGAAATCCTGTCATCTCAGCTACTTCGGTCACGGGCAGGCCGCTTTCAGCCAATAACTTGGCGGTACCTCCGGTGGAAAGTAAGTGGATACCTAATTTGTGCAGCGCCTGGGCCAGTTCAACAATGCCCGTTTTATCGGAGACGGAAAGAAGAGCATTCATACGAGCTGGTGTTCAAGAAGTTTTTTGCGCAGGGTATTGCGGTTCAGTCCAAGCCACTGCGCGGCTTTGGACTGGTTGTTGTCGGCTTGGGCCATGACAACCTCTAACAAAGGCTTTTCAACCGCACGAACCAACATGTCATGCATTCCATGGGGATCGATCCCATCAAGATCGCGAAAATACGCCTCTAAACTGGTACGAACACACTCGTCTAAATTTTTATTGCTCATACGGCGATCTCCACGCTGTCTCTTGTTGTAATTTCGGTATCCCGCGCTTGCTTGCCGGGGATACGATCCATGTGTTGGTTGAGATGGTCAAAAAATTGCTCAACTGCCTCTACTTGTGCGTGGCTTTCTTCAAGACCATTCATTTGGCGTCTAAACGCTTCTCCGCCTGGAAGCGATTGCACGTACCAGCCGATATGTTTTCGGGCCGTACGGACACCGCTGTACTCACCGTAAAGCGAGTAGTGGTCCCATAGGTGGTCTACCAAAAGCCGCTTCACTTCACTGATCAATGGCGGCGCAAGGTGGGTGCCGTTTTCCAGGAAATAGGCGATTTCCCTAAAAATCCATGGGCGGCCTTGGGCGGCTCGACCTACCATGATCGCATCAGCACCCGTCCACTGCAGCACCTCTTTGGCTTTTTCCGGGCTGGTTATGTCGCCATTGGCGACGACAGGGATGGACACAGACTGTTTGACTGCGGCAATGGTGTCGTATTCCGCATGCCCTTTGTAGCCTTGTTCACGCGTGCGGCCGTGCACCGTGAGCATTTGCACCCCAGCGTCTTGTGCCGCTTTTGCAATCGTGACTGCATTTTTATGTCCGGCACTCCAACCCGTGCGCATTTTGAGTGTCACAGGGACCCCGTGTGCAGAGCACGCCGACACCACGGCTTGAACGATAGACCGGGCCAAAGGTTCGTCCTGCATCAGCGCCGACCCTGCCCACTTGTTGCACACTTTTTTAGCTGGGCAACCCATGTTGATATCTATGATTTGCGCTCCGCGCTCAATGTTGTAGCGCGCAGCTTCGGCCATCATGGCTGCATCTGTGCCCGCTATTTGAACGGCGATAGGCCCAGGCTCACCCGTGTGGTTACTTCGCCGCGATGTTTTGAGGGTATCCCAGAGGTCTTTGCGCGAGGTCACCATTTCACTCACCGCGTAACCAGCACCCAGGTTTTTGCACAACTGCCGAAACGGCCTGTCCGTGACTCCAGCCATCGGGGCCACAAACACATTGTTTGCTAATAAATACGGGCCGATATGCATGGAGTTCAAAAAACAAAAAAGATGGAATCAGTGCTTGCTAGATGCAAGCCGGATGGGGATTCTAACTGCTTAAATTTTCAGCAGTGAAATATATTTTCACACCGGCCACTGCCTATACTTCAAGGCCTATGGACACATGGATTACCTC
>CANJNX010000034.1 GCA_947475495.1 Comamonadaceae bacterium
CATGCGCTGCGCCATCTCCCTTGCATCCATCCAACTGATGTCTGCGGTATAGGGGGAAGGCATCATGACCGTACGCACCTTGTCAGCACCGAGCGCGTCCACAGCAACAGCCAATACCACCGCAGAATCAATCCCCCCCGAGAGCCCTAAAAGTGCGCCTGGGAATCCGTTTTTTCCAATGTAGTCCCGAACACCTAAAACCAATGCGTCCCAGACATCGGCCTCGTGGCTTCGCACCGGCTCTATTTTTCCGTGCATGCTTTGGGCGCTGGAATCGAACTCCACCTCAAACAGCGACTCTTTAAAACTAGGCGCACGGGCAGCGACTGCGCCATCAGCTGATAAAGCAAACGAATGGCCCTCAAAAACCAATTCGTCTTGCCCCCCCACCAAATGGGCATAGACCAATGGCAATCCAGTACCTGCGCAGCGCTCGGCCATCATGGCTTCGCGCTCATAGCCTTTCCCCATATGAAAGGGAGAGGCATTGATGACTGCCAAGACATGGGCACCCGCTTCTTTGGCCAACCGGGCCGGCGCTTCAAACCATGCGTCTTCACAAATGAGCAAGCCCACTTTGATAGACGCGCCAGACTCACCGGCTTCAAAAACACAAACGCCATTGCCAGGGGTGAAATACCGCCTTTCATCGAACACTTGGTAGTTGGGTAGTTCGCGTTTGGCGTAGGTAGCGACCACCCGCCCTTCAGATAAAACGCTGGCGCAATTAAAGCGCTCAGTGACCGAGACCGAAGCCGTGCGACTGTCGCCGCCTTGCGGGTGACCTACCACCACAGTCATCCCTTTTAACCCTGCGAGCTGCTTGGTTAGCACTTTAAGCGCATCATCACATGCCTGCATAAAAGCAGGCCTCAGGTACAAATCTTCAGCCGCATACCCGCAGATCGACAATTCTGGGGTCAGCAGTAAACGCGCACCTTGGGCGTAGGATTGGAGGGCAGCGTCCTGTATCTTTTGGACGTTGCCAGCCAAATCGCCGACGATGAAGTTAAGCTGGGCTACACAAATTTTGAGAGTCATGAACCGACAACAATGGATAAAAATAAGTTGAGCGCGCTGCAAAACATCGCAAAGGAAATGTCCCCAAGCCATGCCTGCAATTGATTATGTCACTCGGGTCGTCGAATCGATCCACGAGGTGAACGCGCAGGCCTGGGATGCCTTGGTTTTTGCGCTGCCCGACCCCAGCCCCTTTCTTCAATACGCCTACCTTGCAGCCATGCAGACCAGCGGCAGTGCGTGCCAAGCCACCGGTTGGACACTCCATTTTCTGCTGCTAGAAAATGCAGGTGAGCTCCTTGCAGCGTGCCCTGTGTATCTGAAAGACCATTCCTACGGGGAATACGTTTTTGACTGGGCCTGGGCCAACGCCTACCAGCAACATGGCTTGGCGTATTACCCCAAGGCCTTGGTCGCCGTGCCTTTTACGCCCGTGCCTGGCGCCCGACTTCTTGCAAAAAACCCCGCTGCTCGGTCGGCTTTAATTCAAGAGATCTTGGTTTGGTGCCAAGACCGGCAGCTGTCTTCTTTGCATTTGTTATTTTTGTCATCGGTCGATTCCAAGGCCTGCGAAGAAGCGGGACTGATGCTACGCGATACCGTTCAGTTCCATTGGAACAATAGCCTTACCCCCTACCCTGACTTTGATTCTTTTTTAAGGACATTGACGCAGGAGAAGCGAAAGAAAATTCGCCAAGAGAGACGCAAAGTCGCAGAGGCTGGGGTTCAATTTCGCTGGCTTCAAGGAAACGATATCAGCACCGCAGACTGGGACTTTTTTTACCGATGCTACGAGCGCACCTATTTAGAACACGGAAACGCACCGTATTTAAGCCGTGACTTCTTTGCGCAGATGCAAAAGCAAATGGCATCAAACTGGTTGCTCTTTGTCGCCGAGCGCAATCAGCAACCGATCGCCTGCAGCTTGATCGCCTTGTCCGGTGGGGACAACGCGGGGGCGCAAGGCAACCCCAAGGTCGCCTATGGCCGGTACTGGGGCGCACTCGAGCGGGTCGATTGCTTGCACTTTGAAGCCTGCTATTACCAGCCCTTGCAATGGTGTATTGCGCAGGGCTACCAGCGATTTGAAGGCGGAGCGCAAGGCGAGCACAAAATGGCCCGTGCCCTGCTTCCGGTCAAAACACAGAGTGCCCATTGGTTGGCGCACCCGGCATTTTCAGACGCGGTGGCTCGGTTTTTGGAACGCGAGCAAGAAGGTGTTGGGAACTACCTTGAAGACTTAGCCCAAAGAACGCCTTTCAAGGCTGCCAATCCACCTTAGGAATTTTCCTTTTGGTAATTGGCAATGCCGTCCATGATTTCTTTTTGAGCCGCCTCAGGGCCTTCCCATCCCAAAATCTTGACCCATTTACCTTCTTCCAGGTCTTTGTAGTGTTCAAAGAAATGGGAAATGGTTTTCAGGCGCAGTGGGTTTAAGTCTTCGGGCTTTTGCCACTGGGTGTAAAGCGAAAGAATTTTTTCTACCGGAACGGCCAGTACTTTTCCGTCTTGGCCCGCTTCGTCTTCCATTTTCAAAATTCCAATCGCCCGGCATGTCACGACCACTCCAGGGATCAAGGGAACCGGGGTGATCACCAAGACATCGACCGGGTCACCATCACCAGAAATGGTTTTAGGCACATAACCGTAATTGGTGGGGTAATGCATGGCCGTACTCATGAAGCGGTCCACAAAAATGGCGCCGGTGGCTTTATCGACTTCGTACTTCACCGGATCGGCGTTCATAGGTATCTCAATAATCACGTTGAAGGCGTGTGGAACTTTGCTGCCGGGGGTGACTTTGTCTAGGGACATGAAAATCTCTTTGCTAAAAGTAAGGGGAGAACATAGGATTAACCCTGATTTTACTGACTTGGTACTTGCGTCAGACCTGAATCACGCGCTTTTGCGGCTACATTTCGACTGTTGGCCAATCAACTCCGGGTAGTTTTGAGGTTCGGGGCACTGAGGAAGCAACGCAGCGGGGGCGTCGCTAGCGTTGCCCCCTTCTTCGTCAAACAACCATAAGAGAGATTTTTCTATGACAGGCAACTCAGCATTGATTCTCGCGCTGGGCTGTGGCTTGATCGCCGTGATTTACGGTGTTTGGGCACGCAGCTGGATTCTTTCCCAAGACGCGGGTAACGCCCGGATGCAAGAGATTGCGGCCGCCATTCAAACCGGAGCCGCCGCTTACCTTTCACGCCAATACAAAACCATTGCCATGGTGGGTGTGGTTTTGGCCATCTTGATCGCCCTATTTCTTGACCCCTTGAGCGCCATCGGCTTTGTCGTGGGTGCGGTGCTCTCAGGCGCATGTGGCTTTATTGGCATGAACGTTTCAGTCCGCGCTAACGTGCGAACCGCCCAAGCCGCAACCCGCGGCATTGGCCCTGCCCTGGACGTCGCGTTTCGCGGCGGTGCCATCACCGGCATGTTGGTGGTCGGTTTGGGCCTTTTAGGCGTCACCGGCTTTTACTGGTACTTGGTACCAGACGGCGCAGTGACCGCAGCCAAACTCAACCCTTTGATTGGTTTTGCCTTTGGCTCTTCGCTTATTTCTATCTTTGCCCGCTTGGGCGGTGGAATTTTTACCAAAGGTGCTGACGTAGGCGCTGACTTGGTCGGAAAAGTAGAAGCCGGCATCCCTGAGGACGATCCCCGCAACCCTGCAGTGATCGCAGACAACGTGGGTGACAACGTGGGCGACTGCGCTGGTATGGCCGCGGATTTGTTTGAAACCTATGCGGTAACACTGATCGCGACCATGGTGCTTGGAACCTTACTGGTTTCTGCCGGCGGGGCCAGCCTCGTGCTCTACCCCTTGGCGCTCGGAGCCGTCTCCATTGTGGCCTCCATCATCGGATGCTTCTTTGTCAAAGCCTCGCCAGGCATGAAAAACGTGATGCCAGCACTCTACAAAGGGTTGGCAGTGGCGGGCGGTTTATCTTTGATTGCTTTCTACTTTGTTACGCAAAGCATGATTGCCGACAATGCGCTGGGCGGAACGGGCGCAGCAGCAAAGTTGTTTAGCGCATGCGCTGTAGGCTTGGTTTTAACCGCCGCCTTGGTTTGGATTACCGAGTACTACACCGGAACGCAATACGCCCCGGTTCAGCACATCGCCGAAGCCTCGACCACAGGCCATGGAACCAACATCATTGCCGGTTTGGGCGTCTCTATGCGCTCCACCGCATGGCCTGTGTTGTTTGTTTGCCTGGCCATTTGGACTTCTTTTCACTTGGCCGGTCTTTACGGCATTGCCATTGCAGCAACCTCCATGCTCAGCATGGCGGGTATCGTGGTGGCACTCGACGCCTACGGCCCCATTACCGATAACGCCGGCGGCATTGCCGAGATGGCCGAGTTGCCAGCCAGTGTGCGCGAGATTACCGACCCGCTTGATGCGGTTGGCAACACCACAAAAGCAGTAACCAAAGGCTACGCTATCGGTTCTGCTGGTTTGGCGGCCTTGGTTCTTTTTGCCGACTACACCCACAAGCTCGAAGCTTACGGTAAGGTCATCACCTTTGACTTAAGCAACCCCATGGTCATCATCGGGCTGTTTATCGGCGGTTTGATACCCTACCTCTTCGGTGCGATGGCCATGGAAGCCGTGGGCCGCGCAGCAGGCTCGGTGGTGGTTGAAGTGCGCCGGCAGTTTCGTGACATCAAAGGCATCATGGACGGCAGCGGCAAGCCCGAATACGACACGGCCGTTGACATGCTGACCACCGCCGCCATCAAAGAAATGATGGTTCCCAGCTTGCTTCCTGTGGTTGTCCCTATTTTGGTGGGCTTGGTCTTGGGACCCGCCGCTTTGGGTGGCTTGCTGATGGGTACCATCGTGACCGGTCTTTTTGTGGCCATCTCCATGTGTACCGGTGGCGGTGCTTGGGACAATGCCAAGAAGTACATTGAAGACGGCCACCACGGCGGCAAGGGATCTGAAACCCATAAAGCGGCAGTCACCGGCGACACCGTAGGCGACCCCTACAAAGACACCGCGGGCCCAGCCATCAACCCGCTCATCAAAATTATCAACATCGTGGCCCTGTTGATTGTTCCGCTCATGATGCAATTCCACGGCGCATAAATGGGCTGGCCAGATTCCATCTGGCTACTCACCCACCATGCCCAAGAGCCCGCTGGCTGCAAAGCCATTGCGGGCTCTTTTTTTGGCTTTGAATTTTTACGACAGGTCCATGTGCTAGCCTCTCAACCAAGACACAGTTGCCGAAAATGTCAGGTGATGTGAAGCTAAAAAATCGAACCATGAAAATTCTGATCGTTGACGACCACGCTTTAGTCCGCGAAGGATTAGCCCAAGCACTTCAAAACTTGAGCCCCGATTTACAGCTGCTAGAAGCCAGAGACGGCGCCCAAGCGCTTGCAATGCTCACTCCTCACCCAGACATGGACCTGGTCTTGCTGGACTACCATCTTCCAGATAGCAAGGGCTTAGAAGTGTTGGTTGAAATTGAAAGAGTACAGCCCACCTTACCGGTTTTGATGATGTCGGGTCTGTGCACACCGCAAGTCATGCGCCAAGCTTTGCAGTTAGGGGCTTTGGGATTCCTGTCTAAAGCAGCAGCGTCTGAGGAATTTCTTCTTGGCGTTCAAAACGCACTGAAGGGCGAAGTGGTCATCCCACAAGCGCTTTTGGATTCCAGAGGCGGGCCGAAATTCCAAGACTTTTTCCTCTCCCCTCGCCAAGAGCGCGTTCTCGCACATTTGGTCAATGGCCTCACGAACCGAGAGATTGCCGCTGCCTTGCATGTGTCTGAAGAAACCATCAAAACCCATATGAGCAGCATTCTTCGGTACTTTGACGTCCAAAACCGCACCCAGGCTGTGGTGGCTGCGGCGAATTACGATTTCAAAACCCGTGTCAACAAGGTTCGCACCTAGTGCTGTGCCAAGCACCTGAGAACCCCACTGGTGCTTGGCTTTGCAGGGTCGAAAAGCAAAAAAGTCCAAAAAACCCCTGAAAATAAGCGTTTGATTCCTGCTGTGCCAAGAATGCAGGGTGAACAGTACACAATGGATCCTATGTCTGAAAGCTCCACCCCTCGCACCATCCGCCTCTACAACGAGCGCCCCCAGGCCTTGTCCGCGCCCGCTGCCGCCTTTGAAGCTGCAACCGCTTTGGTGCCCAATGGCGCGGTGGAAGATCGATTGCATCGCCCGCTGCGCGATTTGCGTATCAGTGTGACTGACCGCTGTAATTTCCGCTGCAGTTACTGCATGCCCAAAGAAGTCTTTGACAAAGACTACGCCTACCTTCCGCACGCTTCCTTGCTCTCGTTTGAAGAAATCACCCGCATCGCGTCTCAATTCGTAGCCCACGGTGTTGAAAAAATTCGCCTCACAGGCGGAGAGCCCTTGCTGAGGAAAAACTTGGAGCTTTTGATTGCCCAACTCGCTGCGCTGCGAACACCCCAAGGAAAACCGCTCGACCTGACGCTGACAACCAACGGCTCACTCCTGGCGCGCAAAGCCCACGCCTTGAAAGCAGCGGGATTGCAGCGCGTAACCGTCAGTCTGGACGGACTGGATGACGCCACCTTCAAAAAAATGAACGACGTGGACTTCCCCGTCGCCGATGTACTGGAAGGAATTCGCGCCGCCCAGGAGGCAGGCTTAGGGCCCATCAAAGTCAATATGGTCGTCAAACGCGGAACCAATGACGCAGAAATTTTGCCTATGGCGCGCCACTTTAAAAATACGGGTGTTGTGCTGCGCTTTATTGAATACATGGACGTGGGTGCCACCAACGGATGGCGTATGGATGATGTGATGCCATCGGCCGATGTAATTCAACGCATTGCCAGCGAGTTACCTTTGATCGCGCTTGAAGCCGCAGCCCCCGGCGAAACCGCCCAACGCTGGGGATATGCCGACCACCAAGGCAAGCACGACCCCAGCGCCGGTGAAATCGGCGTCATTAGCAGCGTGACCCAGGCATTTTGTAAAGACTGCAACCGTGCGCGCTTGTCCACGGAAGGCCAGCTGTATGTGTGTTTGTTTGCCAACCAAGGGTATGACTTGCGCAGCCTCCTTCGCTCGGGCTCCAGTGACGCCGAACTGGCCTCTGTGATTGGTCACATTTGGACCGACCGCAATGACCGCTACTCCGAATTACGCGCTGCCCTCCCCCATGATGCCGCCAGCACGGCGCCTGGAGCGCGCCGGGTGGAGATGAGCTACATCGGAGGCTAGCCGCGATGGCGCAAATTTTGGCAAAAGACGTGTGTGCCGTTGTGCTGGCCGGCGGCATGGGAAGCCGAATGGGTGGCGTGGACAAAGGCTTGCAAACACTGCGCGGCA
>CANJNX010000035.1 GCA_947475495.1 Comamonadaceae bacterium
ATCACCACCTTGCCCTCTTCGAGGTATTGGAGCGCTTTAGGTCGGACATAGGGCTCAACCACCTGCTCAATGCCAATCGCCGACATCACACGTGCCGTGAGGCCCGCCTTGTTCATTGTGTCGCCCAAAGCCAGGGCATTCATGACCGTTGCCAACATCCCCATGTAGTCGGCCGTTGCCCGGTCCATTCCGACAGAGCCGCCTGCGACTCCACGAAAAATATTTCCCCCACCGATCACAACAGCAACTTCAACACCTAAATGGGTCACTTCCGCAATTTCATCGACCATGCGCACAATCGTGTCACGGTTGATACCAAACTGGTCATCCCCCATCAAAGCCTCACCTGACAGTTTGAGCAAAATTCGACTGTAGGCTGGCTTGACTGGGTTCATAAGAAGCTCCGTGGGCTTGGGGTTAAAGGACTAAAAGCAACACGCTTAGTTCAAGGACGCCTTAGCGCCACTTGAACAAATTATCAAGCAGTTTGCTTGGCTGCAGCGATTTGGGCAGCCACTTCTGCTGCAAAGTCGTCAACTTTTTTCTCAATGCCTTCACCAACAACGTACAAGGTAAACCCATGCACTGTCGTAGCAACTGCTTTGAGCATTTGCTCCACTGTTTGTTTGTCGTTTTTAACAAACGCCTGGTTAAACAAGGACACTTCTTTGAGGTACTTTTGAACACCGCCTTCGATACGTTTTGCAACAATCTCTGCCGATTGGACCGGTTTGCCCGCTGCCACCGCAACCGAGGCATCTTCCGCCGCTTTAGCCGCAGCGACCGAGCGCTCCCGCTCGACCAACTCTGCAGGCACTTCTGCACTAGACAAAGAAACCGGCTTCATGGCCGCCACATGCATTGCAACGTCTTTTGCTGCGGTTTCATCCCCCTCGAATTCGACGACGACGCCAATACGGGTGCCGTGCAAGTAGGACGCCACTTTAGAACCAGACGCAAAGCGCTTAAAGCGACGAAACGTCATGTTTTCGCCAATTTTTCCGATCAAACCTTTGCGTACATCTTCAAGCGTTGGCCCAAAACCATCTTGGGTATACGCCAAAGCGCCTAAGGCAGCGAGGTCTGCCGGGTTATGTTTAGCAACCAAAGTCGCTGCCGCTTTTGCCAAAGCCAAGAAGCTGTCATTTTTAGTGACGAAATCTGTTTCACAGTTGACTTCGATCATCGCGCTGGCGGCGCCTTCGGTAGCCACCGAGACCACGCCTTCGGCTGTGATGCGGGCAGCCGCTTTGCCGGCTTTGCTTCCCAATTTCACGCGCAGCAATTCTTCAGCTTTCACCATATCGCCTTCGGCTTCGGTGAGTGCTTTTTTGCACTCCATCATGGGGGCATCGGTCTTTCCACGTAACTCAGCGACCATGCTTGCGGTAATTGCAGCCATTTTTAATTCTCCGTTATTTGTTCAGTTAATAAAGCTAAAAAAAAGGGGCCACGAAGCCCCCTTTTAAGGGTGAATGGACGCTTACGCAGCCACATCCACTTCGACAAATTCATCTTCGCCTTCAGCAACCACGGCTTTGACCAGATCATCAACCGCATTGGCTCGACCTTCAAGCACAGCGTCAGCGATACCGCGCGCATACAAAGTCACCGCTTTGGAGGAGTCATCGTTACCAGGAATAACGTAGTCAATACCTTCAGGCGAATGGTTAGAGTCAACCACACCGATCAAAGGAATGCCCAATTTACGTGCTTCAGCAATCGCAATTTTGTGGTAACCCACGTCAATCACAAAAATAGCATCTGGCAAAGTCGCCATGTCTTGAATGCCGCCGATGTCTTTTTCAAGCTTTTCCAATTCACGGGCAAACATGAGTTGTTCTTTCTTGCTCATCGCGTCCAGACCAGCTTCTTGCTGGATCTTCATGTCTTTTAAACGCTTGATCGAGGTTTTGACGGTTTTGAAATTCGTCAACATACCGCCCAACCAACGTTGGTCAACAAAGGGCACACCTGCGCGCTGGGCTTCAGCGGCGACGGTCTCACGCGCTTGGCGTTTGGTTCCGACCATCAAAATGGTCCCGCGCTTGGCCGTGAGTTGACGCACAAATTTTGCAGCGTCCTGGAACATCGGCAAGGATTTTTCCAGATTGATAATGTGAATTTTGTTGCGATGACCGAAGATGAACGGGGCCATCTTGGGGTTCCAGAAACGGGTTTGGTGTCCAAAGTGAACGCCCGCTTCCAACATTTCGCGCATAGTTACAGCCATAAATACTCCAAAGGTTAGGTCTTAAAGCCGGTCCGATTTTCTTCAAATGGAAAAACCATCAGGAGAACACCTTGGTAGGACCGGTTTGCGATTGAATTGCTTCTGGAGAACAATCCCCCAGTAGCAAAGCCAGCTGATTTTACACCAGAAGAGCGCCTCCGCCCTTCCCAGTCAAAACTTAGTCGGCAATAGCCTCTTCTGGCTTGGCTCGGCCTTCACGCTTGGGAAGTGGTTTGATATCAAGCAGCACCTCCGTTTTCGTGGTGTCTGTCTCATCAAGATCCACCGTTAGACGCCCGCCATCAGTGAGGCGCCCAAACAACAACTCGTCCGCAAGCGCCCGGCGAATCGTATCTTGAATAAGGCGCTGCATAGGTCGCGCGCCCATCAAGGGATCGAAACCTTTCTTCGCAAGGTGTTGGCGCAGCTTGTCGGTGAAAGTGACTTCCACTTTTTTCTCTGCAAGTTGGGTTTCCAATTGGAGCAAGAATTTATCCACCACCCGCAAAATCACGTTTTCATCCAAGGCTTTGAATCCGACGATGGCATCCAAACGGTTGCGGAACTCCGGCGTAAAGAGACGTTTGATGTCAATCATTTCGTCGCCCGACTCGCGCGGATTGGTGAATCCGATCGTCGACTTGTTCATCGTCTCGGCCCCGGCGTTGGTCGTCATGATAAGAATGACGTTGCGGAAATCCGCCTTGCGGCCATTGTTATCCGTCAGTGCGCCGTGGTCCATCACCTGCAAAAGCACGTTGAAGATATCCGGATGCGCCTTTTCAATTTCGTCCAATAACAAGACGCAATGGGGTTTCTTGGTCACCGCTTCTGTCAACAAGCCGCCTTGGTCAAAGCCCACATAGCCCGGGGGCGCGCCAATCAAACGACTAACCGCATGGCGTTCCATGTATTCGCTCATATCAAAGCGAATCAAATCGATGCCCATGATGTAAGCCAGCTGCTTGGCGGCTTCGGTTTTACCCACACCCGTAGGCCCACTGAACAAGAAAGAGCCAATCGGCTTATCGCCTTTGCCCAAACCAGAGCGGGCCATTTTGACAGCCGATGCCAAGATATCCACCGCCTTGTCTTGACCAAACACCACGCTTTTAAGGTCGCGGTCCAAAGTTTTGAGTTTGCTGCGATCGTCTTGGGACACATTGGCCGGCGGAATACGGGCAATCTTGGCAACGATCTCTTCAACCTCTGTTTTAGAGATGGTTTTCTTGCGCTTGTTCGCTGGCAATATTTGCTGCGCGGCTCCAGCTTCATCAATCACGTCAATCGCCTTATCAGGCAACTGGCGATCGTTGATGAATTTCGCACTGAGCTCGGCTGCTGCTTGGAGCGCGCCCAGTGCGTATTTGACTTTGTGGTGTTCCTCAAAGCGAGACTTCAGACCCTTGAGAATTTCTACCGTTTGCTCGACCGTAGGTTCGACCACGTCAACCTTTTGAAAACGCCGAGACAGCGCTGCGTCCTTTTCGAAAATACCGCGGTATTCCGTGAAAGTGGTTGCCCCGATGCACTTGAGCTGGCCTGAACTCAAGCTGGGTTTGAGCAAGTTGGACGCATCCATGGTCCCACCCGACGCTGCACCCGCACCAATCAGGGTGTGAATTTCATCAATAAACAATACGGCATGCGGACGGTCTTTCAAGGCCTTGAGTACGCCTTTTAAGCGTTGTTCAAAGTCGCCTCGGTATTTGGTTCCCGCCAAAAGCGCACCCATGTCCAAGGAGTACACCACGGCTTGTGCCAGAACTTCAGGCACGCTGTTTTGCGAAATACGCCAAGCCAAGCCCTCGGCAATCGCCGTTTTGCCAACCCCAGCCTCGCCCACTAACAAGGGATTGTTCTTGCGCCGGCGACACAGAATTTGGATCACACGCTCTACTTCGTGCTCTCGCCCAATCAGGGGATCAATTTTTCCTTCTTTGGCCAGCTGATTGAGGTTTTGCGTGTAAAGCTCTAAAGGTGAGGCTTTTTCGTTCTTTTCGCCGCCTGTTTCTTCCGCTTCCGGTGTACCTTCAGAACCTTTGCTGGTTTCTGGGGGCTCGTTCTTTTTAATGCCGTGGGCAATGAAGTTCACCACGTCCAAACGGGTGACCCCCTGCTGGTGCAAGTAGTACACCGCGTGGGAGTCTTTTTCACCAAAAATAGCGACCAGCACATTGCTGCCCATCACTTCTTTTTTACCACTGCCGGTGGATTGCACATGCATGATGGCACGCTGAATGACACGCTGAAAGCCTAAGGTAGGTTGCGTATCCACGTCATCCAAGCCTGCCACTTGCGGCGTGTTGTCTTTGATGAAGTTGGTCAGTGATTTGCGCAGGTCATCCACATTGGCAGAGCACGCTCGCAAGACTTCGGCAGCGCTGGGGTTGTCTAGCAAAGCCAAAAGCAAGTGCTCTACCGTAATAAATTCGTGGCGTTGCTGGCGCGCCTCGACAAAAGCCATATGCAGACTTACTTCTAATTCTTGGGCGATCATGACGCTTCCTTATTCCCGTTCATTTTGAAACTCTACCGCGCTTAAATAAGCGGCGGTGCTTATTTACCAATAACTCTTCGCAGCCTTACACATCGACTGGCTCACTGACACACTGCAAGGGATGGCCTGACTTTTGTGCCGCTTCCATCACCTGATCCACTTTGGTCGCTGCAACATCCCGAGAATACACGCCACACACCCCTCTGCCATCCAAATGGATTTTCAGCATGATCTGCGTGGCCGTCTCTAAATCCTTGGCAAAAAACTCCTGAATCACCATCACCACGAACTCCATGGGTGTGAAATCATCATTCAACATTAACACTTGGAACATCTGGGGCGGTTGAACCCGCTGGGCAATCCGCTCCAAAACCACAGCGCCACCATCGTCGTGTTTGGGGGTGACTTGGGGTGCCGTCCGCGGTTTAGAAGGAATTTTGGTTGCCATGGAGTTATTTTATAGACCGCACCATCGTAATGCAGCCAGTGGGGTAATTGGTGGCGACAGGCGCAATTTCAAGCACCCAAAGAAAAACCGCCAGAGCGAAACATCGCATCTGACGGTCCTGGGCCGGGGCTATCGGGCTTGGAAACACCCAATTGCAGGCATGTTTTACATATGGTCGATCATCACTTGGCCAAATCCGGAGCAACTCACCTGGGTCGCACCATCCATCAAGCGGGCGAAGTCATAGGTGACTTTTTTGCTATGAATCGATTTTTTCATCGAACTAATGATCAGGTCTGCAGCTTCGACCCATCCCATATGGCGCAGCATCATTTCTGCCGACAAGATTTCAGAACCAGGATTGACGTAATCTTTACCAGCATATTTCGGGGCCGTTCCGTGGGTGGCCTCAAACATCGCGATGGTGTCGCTGAGGTTGGCGCCAGGTGCAATACCAATTCCGCCCACTTGGGCCGCCAAGGCATCTGAAACGTAGTCCCCGTTCAAATTCAAGGTGGCGATCACGCTGTACTCCGCAGGGCGCAACAAAATTTGCTGCAAGAATGCATCGGCAATACTGTCCTTGACAATAATTTCTTTGCCGGTCTTGGGGTTTTTAAATTTGCACCACGGTCCGCCGTCAATCATCACTGCACCAAACTCTTTTTGTGCCAAGGCATAGGCCCAATCACGGAAGCCACCTTCGGTGTACTTCATGATGTTGCCTTTGTGGACGATGGTCAGGCTGGGCTTGTCGTTGTCAATGGTGTACTGAATCGCTTTGCGAACCAAACGCTCGGTTCCCTCGCGTGACACGGGCTTGATACCGATGCCTGAGGTGGCAGGGAAACGAATTTTTTTAACACCCATTTCATCTTGCAAGAATTTAATAAGCTTTTTGGCTTTATCCGACTCGGCTTCAAATTCAATACCGGCATAAATGTCTTCCGAGTTTTCACGAAAGATCACCATATTGGTTTTTTGTGGCTCTTTGACTGGGCTGGGAACGCCGTCAAAGTACTGAATAGGGCGCAGGCAAACGTACAAGTCCAACTCTTGTCGCAAAGCGACGTTCAAAGAACGGATACCACCACCCACCGGTGTTGTCAGCGGGCCTTTGATAGACACCACGTAATCACGAATCGCGTGCAGGGTTTCTTCAGGCAACCACACGTCGGGGCCGTACACATTGGTTGATTTTTCACCGGCAAAAACCTCCATCCAGTGGATTTTCCGCTTGCCACCATAGGATTTGGCAACAGCGGCATCGACCACTTTTAGCATCACCGGCGTAATATCAGCGCCGGTTCCATCACCTTCAATAAACGGAATAATGGGCTGGTCGGGGACGTTCAACGACATGTCTTGATTGACCGTGATTTTTTGACCTTCTGTGGGAACTTTGATGTGCTGGTACATGAAGTGAGTCTCTTTGTATGTGAATGATCAAAAGTGGGTTGGGCCCCGCCTAAACGCAGCCGCCGACTCGGTAGGGGGATTTTAGTCGGGAATAATTACTGGATTCTGTCAAAACCCGCCCTGAATCCGCCTGAAAAAAATCCAGCCAGCTGCTTTATCTGGCTCACAATGCAGACATGAAAAAACTTCACCGCCTATTTTTTGCAATGGCCCTTGTGATGTCCGCCCCCGCGTGGGCCCAAGGTCAAGCCCAACTCAATCTTCCGCGCACCCTCATGTCGGTCGGCGTTCATCAAATTGATGCCCAAGTTGCCCGCACGCCGCAGGAACATGCCATCGGGCTGATGTTCAGAAAAGAAATGCCCCCAAACGAGGGCATGCTTTTCGTTTTCAAGGATCCGTCCAAGCAATGCTTTTGGATGAAAAACACGCTGCTAGGACTGACTGCAGCGTTTGTGGCAGATGATGGGACAGTGGTGAATTTAGAAGACATGCAGGCCAACACGACCGATTCACACTGCTCCAGCCAACCGGTGCGCTACGTGCTCGAAGTCAATCAAGGCTGGTTTGCAAAAAAGGGGATCAAGGCAGGCGCAAAATTGAGCGGGGCCCCCTTCAAAGCTGCGCCTTAAGCAACTAATCCAAAAGCTCCAACATCAATGC
>CANJNX010000036.1 GCA_947475495.1 Comamonadaceae bacterium
CGCAGCAGTGCGCCTGCGTCCGACGCACCCGCTACAAGCCAGCCCTTGGGCTTTATGGGTGCCGCTGCCTTTCAGTGGGTGAACCCCAAAGCTTGGGTGATGGCCATAACCGCTGCGACCACTTATTTACCGTCCCCAGCACAACCACTGCATATTGCGTACTTGGCTTTGGTTTTTATGGTGGTGAACTTGCCGTGTGTTGCTATCTGGGCCAGCTTTGGCAGCGGCTTGCGCCAGGTTTTACAAAGCCCCAAGAAATTACGTAACTTTAATGGCTTGATGGCCGCGGGCTTGGTTGCATCGCTTTACCCGATGCTGAAAAACTAAAAAGCTGCCGAACTGTCGCACTAAGGACATTGCGCACCTGCGTCTTGGGCTTAAATCAAAGCCATGGGAAATCTCTATTTGGTTCGACACGGACAAGCCTCTTTTGGTGCGGTTGATTACGACAACTTAAGCGACTTGGGGGTTCAGCAAAGCGTGCGCTTAGGCGAGTACTTTGCCCAAAAAGGCATTCCATTTGACGCGGTCCTCACCGGCAGTTTGCGCAGACATACCCAAACCTGGAAGGGGATCGCCCAAGGCGCCGGCCTGGATCACACCCCTTTGGTATGGCCCGGGCTCAACGAATACGACAGCGAGGCAGTGATCCAAGCCATCCACCCACAACCCCTGCAAAAACCAGACACCCCCGAGGTGTACCGCCACCACTTTCGCCTCTTGCGTGATGGCCTGCGGCAATGGATGAACGGTGTCGTGAGCCCCAAAGGCATGCCAAGCTACACAGAGTTCGTTCAAGGCATCAGCTCTGCGCTGGACCACGTGCGGCACAACTGTTCCGGCAATGTGTTGATGGTGAGCAGTGGGGGGCCTATTTCCACCGCCGTGGGTCATTTGTTAGGCACGTCGCCTGAGACCACGATCGAGCTCAATCTGCGCATTCGCAACAGTTCCTTAACGGAGTTTGATTTCAACCCCAAGCGGCACGCGCTTGTGACCTACAACACCTTGCCGCATTTGGACGATCCGAAGTACGCCTCGTGGATCACTTATGCATAAACCAAAACGCTAAACCACTAACGTGTTGCGGGGCAATTGGTGAATTTGCGCCAAGAGCAGGGCCAACGCACGGCCTGCGGCATCAAGCACTTTTGCACCCTTCTCTGGCGTTGCAGCTGCAGCATTGCCGACCGCACCTGCAGCGTTGTAGTCCTGCATTTGCCACGCCAACTTTGCAGATTTGCCATTGCCCACAATAGAAAACTGCTGGGCGCGGGTTTCTGATGCTGAAGCGAAATTTTTGGCATGCTGCATTTCCACATGCAGTGGGCTTAATGCGAGCATCATGGAAGTTTCTATGTCACCTGCATGGATGCCAAAACGATGTTCGTGCGCACTAAACAAGGTGCTGACATCTTCGCCCTGGGGACCCACCAAAGGAAGACCATACCAGTTCACACTGAAGACCATCAAACCCAAACGCGAACGCAAATCTCTGGCAACGATATCCATAAAGTTGGCTTGCCCGCCATGGGCGTTGAAGAGCACCAGTTTTTTGATGCCAGTGGCAGCCACACTGTCGCCCACATCGGTCCACAAGCGCAAGACTGTTTCCGCTTTGAGGGTCAAGGTGCCAGGAAAACGGTCGTGTTCCGGGCTAAAGCCCACGGCCTGGGTTGGCAAAAATAAAGCGGGTACGTCGGCGCTCAAATAGGGCAATGCGGCGGCGATGACGCCGTCCACAATGGCGCTGTCCACTTTAAGGGGCAAATGCGGCCCATGCTGCTCAGTGGCCGCCACGGGAAAAACGGCAATGGTTTCTTGGATAGCGCCATTGGCTTGAAGCGCTTGGAAATAGGCGGTGCTGCAATCAGCCCAAAAACGGGGAGTCGGTGTTGCGGTGGTCGGCATGGTGGCTTTCAAGAAAGGTGTTCGATGGCGTGGCGTTGCTGGCGCTTGGCATGTACCGCCCCGATTTTGCCTAAAGCCACATCAGGTCGGTGCAAAAAGCCTTTTAAACAGTTTGGCATCGCACGGGCGCCGCTGGCCTGGTAGTCGGCTAACAAGGCGTCACGTACCACGGCAGCAGCGAGGCCGCGCTCCTGCACCAAAAAATCAAACAGGCTGTCGACCAAAATTTCAGGTGTCAATCCACTGGTGGCGCCGCGCTGCAACCAAAGATAACGGGCGAAACCAGAAAATGCTGCAAAGGCAGAGGGCGCCTGCAACAAGAGTTGCAAGCCTCGCCCAAAGCGCCCTGAATTGGCGACCAGGTCCCAGTAGCGCGCAAGACGGGTGAACGCCTGCACCTCTGCGGTATCCACTGCATCGGTCTGCAACACTGCGTAGGGCGGCGCGCTATGGAAAACCATGTGGGGCCGCGCCTTGATCGCCAAAGGCGTTCCGCGCAGGCGTTTTAAAACGCCCAATTGGATTTCGTGCGGTCCCCAAGACCACAAGGTGTCAAAGCCTGTGGCAAAACTGTCCCAGCTTTCACCCGGCAAACCAAAAATCAAATCAGCATGGACATGGGCATGGGTTTTTTGGGTCAGCCACTGCATATTGGCTTGCGTTTTAGCGCTATCTTGGCGGCGCGATATCGCCAGTTGCACCTCGGGGTTCAGGCTTTGAATGCCCACTTCAAACTGCAAAACTCCTGCAGGAAACTGCGCAATGCATGCCTGTAAGCGCTCAGGCAACTGGTCTGGCACCAATTCGAAATGCACAAACAAAGGTTCTAAAGGTTTGTGTGCCAAGCGCTCCAAGAAGAATTCCAAAATGCGTACGGAGGCATCAATTTTGAGATTGAAGGTTCGGTCTACAAATTTAAAAGTGCGCGCCCCGCGAAGGTAGAGGGCATCGAGCTCGGCCATGAATGCGTCCAAGTCAAATGCCCACGCGGTTTTGTCTAAGGCACTGAGACAAAACTCACACTTGAAGGGACAGCCGCGCGATGCCTCCACATACAAAACACGTTGCGCCAAGTCGGTGTCGCTGTAATGGACATACGGGAATGCGATGTCGTCCAAGGGCGGCTGCACACCGGCAATAACCTTCATCAAAGGTTGGGGGCCATGAACCAAAGAACGGCACAGTTGTGGGAAGCTGACATCACCCCACCCCGTGATCACATGGTCTGCCCAAGCCACCAAAGGCTGGTCTTCCAGCTCATGGCTCACCTCTGGGCCACCCAAGACAATTTTCACGTCAGGCCGTTGCTCTTTCAGCAGGGCGATCACCTGGCCTGTTTGCTGAACGTTCCAGATGTACACCCCAAATCCAATAATCTGAACGCCAGCAGATGGGGCGGAGTTGCATTGGGCCAACAGGGCATCTGCAATATCTTGAGGGGCGCGGTGGATGGTAAATTCTTGCAACACAGTGTGCTGGTACAAATCATCCCCGCCATAGCGCTGCATATTGGCCAATAGATAGCGCAGCCCCAAGGAGGCATGAATGAATTTGGCATTGAGCGTGGCCAGAATAATCCGAGGGTGCATGGCCGTATTATCAAAGCATGCGCAACAGCACTGGAAATTCTTTCTTCGCATGGGACGGCGACACCTTGGTGGTCAACATCCTGGGCAAACCGGCGTCTGGCAAAGACGCCATTGGCAAACCCAAAGGAAACCAGCTCAAAGTGAGCGTCACGGCGGCGCCTCAAAACGGCAAAGCCACAGACCACATGGTGCGCTTTCTTGCGCCTTTGTTTGGTGTTGCGGTTCGTGATATCACTGTCGTATTTGGCCAAGAGAATGTGAACAAGCAATTGCGCATTCAAGCCCCCAAAAAACTCCCCGCTGTCTTTACAGACCCCCAGCCATGAACCCACTGCCACAATAGACCTTTTCAAAGCCCGTCATGCAAGTGCTCTCCTTTTTTCATCGCGTGAACTTCATTGCCATCGTGGCAGGGTTGGCCCTTGTGTTTTCGCAGGCAGCCACTGCCACACAAAGCAAGCTTCTTTTGCAAAGTACCGCCCAGCCCAGCGCGGTGGTTCAAACCGAACAAGTTCGCGCTGAGTTGATTGCCTATGCCCCCCAAGGCATCGGCATCAACCAATCTTTGACTTTAGGCTTGCTATTGCAACACCAGCCCGATTGGCACACCTACTGGAAAAACCCCGGAGACTCGGGATTGGCCACTGAATTGACATGGACCCTGCCCAAGGGGATGGTTGCCGGCGTGGCACAGTGGCCTACGCCCACGCGGATTCGTATAGGTCGCTTAGCGAATTTTGGCTTTGAAAATATGGTGCTCCTGCCTGTCCCAGTGGATGTGACATCGGGGTTTGCAGCTGCTGCGCAGGCTGGAGATGTCACCATTCGCCTCAAAGCCTCTTGGTTGGTCTGCCGACAAGAGTGCATTCCCCAGGAAGGCGAATTTGCGCTCACGCTTGCGACTCACAAACCCACCACCACACACGCGGCACTGTTTGTTACCGCAATAAAGAACCGTGCGACTCCCTTGAAAGGCAAAGCACTTGCGCGTCTAGAGGGAAATGCCGTAGTTCTTCAAATCGATGGACTTCCGTCGGGGTGGAATGGAAAAGCCTTGAATGCCTACCCCGAAGAGGCTGGGGTATTTGAAAATGTGGCAACGCCAAGCAGCGCCGATGCAGTCGCACCCCGCCTAGCAGCGGGCTCGCAAACCTGGACCCATGGAACGTGGTCTGCGCTTTTGCCTTTGTCGCCTCAGCGTTCCGAGGCGCCAACGCATTTGGGTTTTGTCTTGAATGCGGGCGCGCAAAGCATCCGCACCCACATCCAAGTCAGCGGCCCATGGCCCGCAGCTGTAACTCCCGCTTCGGTGAGCCCGGCTTTGCAAGCCGCACTGACAGCCAACGCAGAAAAGGCAAACCCTGTCCAATCGTCCGATGGCATGACGTGGTTGTGGGCGCTAGGCGCTGCCTTCGTGGGTGGCTTGATTCTTAATTTAATGCCCTGCGTTTTTCCCATCTTGGCGATCAAGGTTTTAGGTTTTTCACGGCAACAGCCATCCGGATCGCCCTATGGACTACCGATGGCCTACAGCACAGGCGTGGTGCTTTCAATGGCTGCCCTGGGCGGCCTGATGTTGGCGCTGCGGGCCGGTGGCGAGCAACTGGGCTGGGGCTTTCAACTGCAGTCTCCTGCCTTCGTTGCGGGATTGGCGGTGCTTTTTACATTGATTGCATTGAATCTTTTGGGACTCTTCAACGTAGGCAACTTGTTGCCGAGTTCAGCTGCAAGCCTGCAACTTCGCCATCCTGCTGCCGATGCTTTTTTATCAGGCGTCTTGGCCGTGGTGGTGGCTTCACCGTGTACCGCGCCTTTCATGGGTGCGTCTTTGGGCTTGGCGCTGACATTGCCTGCTTGGCAAGCCATGGGGATTTTCATTGCTTTGGGACTGGGTTTGGCCTTGCCCTTTGCTTTGTTAAGCAGCAACCCCCGCCTTGTAGATCGGTTGCCCACACCCGGCCCATGGATGGACCAGCTGCGCCACTTCATGGCCTTTCCGATGGCAGCTACGGTGCTCTGGTTGGTGTGGGTGGTGGGACACCTCAACGGCGTTGATGCCAGCGCATCTTTGGTTGCCCTTTTGCTGTGTTTAAGTTTGCTGTGTTGGGCGCTTGGCTTGAGCGGAAAAAGCCGCTGGGTCTTTGCGGGCATTGCGGTGTTTGTTGGTGCGCTGGCGCTTCGCACTATCGGGCCGGTGGTCTTGCAACCCTCCGAATCCAAGCTTGACTCTTTTGCAACATCGCCAACCGCCTCTCCTTGGAAGCCCTGGAGTTCCAAGGCAGTAGAGGACGCCCTAGCCTCTGGCCAGCCTGTGTTCGTAGACTTCACCGCCGCTTGGTGCATTACCTGCCAATTCAATAAACAAACCACCCTCTCCAACGCCACCGTGCTGTCGGCTTTTTCTGCCAAGGGCGTGGTCTTGCTGCGCGCGGATTGGACCCGTCGCGATGCGGCTATCACGCAGGCCTTGATGGCCTTGGGGCGAAGCGGTGTCCCTGTTTATGCGCTGTATGCGCCCAATCAACCCGTCAAAGTGTTGTCGGAAATACTCAGCAAAGAAGATCTTCTGGCGGCAGTTTCCCCTTTGTAAGTAGCCAAGGCTTGCATGCTGCGACAATCTTGACATGACCTCACCTCAGCCCGCCACGCCTTTTGCACCCAGCGAAACCGCCTTGGATGCCACCTTTTCTCCTTTACATAACCCCACATTTTTGCAAGCGTGTTTGCGCCATGCAACGCCCTACACCCCTTTGTGGTTGATGCGCCAAGCCGGGCGTTACCTTCCTGAATACCGCGCTTCTCGCGCCAAAGCCGGTAGCTTCATGGGGCTAGCAACCAACCCCGATTACGCAACAGAGGTGACGCTGCAGCCGCTCGAACGTTTCCCACTGGATGCGGCCATTTTGTTTAGCGACATTTTGACAGTCCCCGACGCCATGGGATTGGGCTTGAGCTTTGCCCAAGGGGAAGGACCCCGCTTTGCCCACCCTGTCCGCGATGAAGCGGCGGTAGCCCAGCTCAAAGTTCCTGACATGGATAAATTGCGTTACGTCTTTGACGCAGTGAGCAGCATTCGCAAGGCACTGACCCAAGCCGATGGCAAAGGCCGGGTGCCTCTGATTGGTTTTTCTGGCAGCCCGTGGACCTTGGCTTGCTACATGGTTGAAGGAGCGGGGTCGGACGATTACCGCTTGGTCAAGACCATGCTGTACGCTCGACCTGATTTGATGCACCGCATCTTGGCAGTCAACGCAGATGCGGTTGCCGCCTACTTGAATGCGCAAATCGATGCAGGAGCCCAAGCCGTCATGGTGTTTGACAGCTGGGGCGGCGTATTGGCCGATGGCGCATTTCAATCTTTCAGCTTGGCCTACACAGCACGGGTATTGGCGCAGCTCAAGCGCCATGGCGCCCAAGGCCAGGTGATTCCCCGCATTGTGTTCACCAAGGGCGGCGGTTTGTGGCTCAAAGAGATGGAATCCCTCGACTGCGATGTGTTGGGTCTGGACTGGACAGTCAATCTCGGCAAAGCACGCGCTGCAGTCGGCGGCGAAATCAACGGCCCTGGCAAAGCACTCCAAGGCAATATTGACCCCAACGTTCTTTTTGCCCCACCTGTTCACATTGCCACCGAAGTTGCCCGTGTGCTGGACAGCTTTGGCGCGCCGCACCAAGGCCCTGGGACTGGGCCCACCCACATCTTCAACCTGGGCCACGGCATAAGCCAACACACCCCGCCTGAGCATGTTTC
>CANJNX010000037.1 GCA_947475495.1 Comamonadaceae bacterium
CAAAGCCATGGCTTCGACAAAAAACTCTTGGAAGCGGGGCTCCACTGCGGTTTCAATTTTTTCAACCCGGCGCACCAAGGCCTCGATGTCTTTGCGCGAGCGCTGGTCTAAGAGCGCAATCCGGGCGCCTGTTCCTGCGGCATTACCTGCAGAACTCACCTCCGACAAGATGCAGTCTGGGATCATGCCCAAGACCATCGCGTATTTCACATCGATGTGGCTGCCAAAGGCGCCCGCCAAGCGAATGCGATCGACGGACGCAATACCCATGCGTTCCATCAACAGCCGTACGCCAGCATACAAGGCCGCTTTACCCAACTGAATCGCGCGAACGTCGTTTTGCATTACCTTCAGTGCTGGAGCATGTTCCGTCGCACGGTAGAGCTCGTACGAGAAGGTTCTGCCATCAGGCTGAATGCGCGGGTTACGCGCAGCCATGTCGCCGTTGATAACGCCGTCATGGCGAATCACACCGGCCAAATACAACTCTGCGAGGGCCTCAATGATTCCGGAGCCACACACGCCCGTCACACCTGTGGTGGCCACCGCGGCAGCAAAGCCTGGGTCATCGGACCACAAATCACAACCAATGACTTTAAAGCGGGCATCCAAGGTCACCGGGTCAATCCGCACGCGTTCAATGGCGCCCGGGGCGGCCCGTTGACCGCAGCTGATTTGTGCGCCTTCAAAGGCAGGGCCGGTGGGGCTGGAACACGCAAGAAGGCGCTGGTTGTTGCCCAGCACAATTTCAGCATTGGTTCCCACATCCACCAACAGCGTGATTTTGTCGGTGAGGTCGGGGCGCTCGGCCAAAATGACGCCAGCCGTGTCGGCGCCAACATGACCCGCAATACAGGGCAACACATAGATACGCGCATTGCGGTGAATCGCGAAATCAATCTCTACCGCCCACAAAGTAATCGCGCGGTCGGTGGCAAGCGCAAAAGGCGCACCGCCCAACTCCACGGGATTGATACCCAACAGCAGGTGGTGCATGATGGGGTTGCCTACAAAGGTGGCTTCCAAAATATCTTTAGGTGAAATGCCGGCTTGGGCTGCCACATCAACCGCCAAGTCATTGAGGGCAGCACGCACGGCCACTGTCATTTCAACCTCACCACCGGGATTCATCATGACGTAAGAGACCCGGCTCATCAGGTCTTCGCCAAAACGAATTTGGGGGTTCATCACCCCAGCCGATGCGACCACTTCGCCCGAGGCCAAATCACACAAATGGGCTGCAATGGTGGTAGATCCCACATCCACGGCCAATCCGTACACATGCTCTTTAAGCTTGGGCCACACCGCAATGATTTGGTTGCCCGCGTGAACCGCAACCGTGACCTTCCACGCGCCTTGGCGCAAAGCGGTTTGCAACTGCTGCACTACCAAAACATCGCACGACAGATCGGTCAGTTGCCACTCAAACTCAAGGGCATCTTCTAGGCGGCGCAGGTCGCCTGAAGGGTCATGCATGTCGGGCTCTTGAACTTCCACAAAGTACAAGCGAATAAGGGGGTCGAGATGCACATCATGAGCTTCGGCTGCTTTGCGGACCACCTGCTTGTGGACTTGGCTGCTGCTAGGAACATCAATCACCAAGTCACCCAATACTTGGGCCGAACACGACAAGCGCCGCCCTGGCAGCATGGCTTGGGTGCTGCAGTACTCTTGCTCTACCGCTGACACAGGCGATAGATTGTCAGTACTGGAGACCACGCCATGTTTGGAAAACTCACCTTCTGAGACCAAGACCTGGCAGCGGCCACAAATCCCTCGGCCACCACACACCGAGTCGATGTCCACACCCAAGGAGCGGGCTGCTTGCAGCAAAGACGAACCCACCGGGAAACGGCCACGCCGCCCAGAAGGTGTGAAAACTACCAATGCATCTTTACCACTCACAAACACACTCCCAAAAATTGAACAACGCTGGTTTAACTTGCGCGGCGGCGGTTTCCGGTTTCACGGCGACCACGGCCCATTTCACCATCCGCACCCATGGCAGGCGCTTCTCTGAATCTGCGAATCCAGCGCATGCAATCTGGATCATGCCCCATCATGACGTCGGCTGCCATGCAGGCTTTAACAACCTCAGCATGCAAAGGATTTGTAATCGCAGAGGTCATACCTGAAGCGATCGCCATCGTCAGAAAGCCCGCATTGATTCCGTTACGCTCTGGCAAACCAAAGCTCACATTCGACGCACCACAGGTGGTGTTGACTTTGAGCTCGGTACGCAAGCGATGCACCAAACGCATCACCTGAACACCGGCCTGGTTGATCGCGCCAATGGGCATGACCAAGGGGTCCACCACGATATCGCAGGCAGGAATGCCATAGTCGGCAGCGCGCTCCACAATTTTCTTGGCTACGGCAAATCGCACATCGGGGTCTTGGGAAATACCGGTCTCGTCATTGGAAATAGCAACAACAGCCGCACCGTATTTTTTAACCAAAGGCAAGACTGTTTCTAAACGGTCTTCTTCACCAGTAACTGAATTGACCAAGGCCTTGCCTTTGTATACCGCCAAACCGGCCTCAAGCGCAGCCACGATGGACGAGTCAATCGACAATGGAACGTCAGTCACCCCTTGCACCAGTTGAATCGCCTTGGCCAACATGCCAGGTTCATCGGCCAGTGGGATACCCGCGTTGACATCGAGCATGTGCGCGCCTGCTTCTACCTGGGCCAAAGCGTCTGCGATGACACGGCTGTAGTCGCCGGCCATCATTTCTGCAGCCATGATCTTGCGACCCGTTGGGTTGATACGCTCGCCGATGATGACAAAGGGACGGTCAAATCCGATGACGATCTCTTTGGTTGCTGAGCTGATGATGGTATCGGTCACGCTGTTTCCTTTGTAGTTAGGTTTGTCGTTGGGTTGGGGGTATCGCGACCAGGGAACCATGGCACGCGGTCGCCCAGCACCCCGGAGGTTTGAATAATGTTGGCAACGGTATCTTCTTGGCGATAAGCCATCACATGGACACCGGACACGCCTTTGATTTCTTTGACCTCTTGGATAATTTCAATGCAAATTTTTTGCCCTTCAAGCGCTTGCTTTTCCGCACCCGCCATCCGCTTGATCACCGCATCTGGTATATGCACGCCAGGCACATTGGTACGCATCCACTCGGCCACTTTGGCCGAGCGCATGGGGCCTACGCCGACCAAAATAAAGACTTTGTCCAATAAGCCCAAGTCTTCTACGCGTTTCATGTATTCCCGCAGGCGGGGTACGTCGTAGCAATACTGGGTTTGAATAAACTGTGCGCCGGCCGCTACTTTTTTAGCCAAGCGATCAGCCCGCCACTCAAACGGCAAGCCAAAAGGATTGGCCGCAGCGCCAAAGAAAACACGGGGTGCATAAGTCACTTTGCGGCCACTTTGGAATTTGTGTTCGTCTCGCATCCCGCGCCCAATTTCGAGCAAGGACATGCAATCCAAATCAAACACCGGCTTGGCCTGCGGATGGTCACCCGACTGCACGCCATCACCGCTTAGGCACAGCATATTGGCCACGCCCATAGCCGCGCCACCCAAAATATCGCCTTGAATGGCTATGCGGTTTTTGTCACGGCAAGAAATCTGCATGATGGGGGCGTAACCAACCCGGGTTAAGAGCGCGCACACCGCCAAACTAGACATATGGCAATTGGCTCCGCTGCCGTCGGTGGCATTGATGGCGTCCACATAGCCGTCAAACAACTGGGCCCGTCGGTACACCTCCGACCCATCGGCAGAGTCTGGCGGATCCAACTCCGCAGTGACCGCAAAGGCGCCACTGCGCAAGACGCGCTCAAGGCGTCCGGGGGAGGTATGCCCCGGCAAAATGGGTAAGGGGTAACCGGGAACGGGTTCGTCTTCAAATTTCATGCGTTTTTCTCCCGCGCTACTTTGAGCCACGATGACTTGCCTTTGAGCCGGCCGTCCACAGCGAACTGAACGACCTTGATCGCCTCTTTGCCTGCAACCATGCGCTGACTGCCTTCAAAGCCCTCCACCCACACACAGCGCATGTCGGGTTTGACTTCACAATTTCCGTTGGCACGGACCCCGCCGCACGGCCCATTGCGCAAGGTTTTAGGGCAGTTCATCGAGCAAGACATCCCTGTAGAACTCAGGGCGCACTGCCCGCACATCTGGCAATCAAAAAGAAAACCTTTGACTACTTTTTCCACCACAGCCACTGGCTTTTCTAAGCGCTCATAACCAATGGCTTTCCACAGGGGGTGCAAAGCCACGAAGACTTTTTCGAAGGCGTTGTAAAAAATTTCCATGCCCCGGGCATGGCGCACAGACCAACGGCGTACCGAATACATCACGCGTCTCCGTGAGGATTGGCAACACTGACTTCATCAGCGGCAATGACGGTGGGCGACGCCAAGGTCGTATCCACCCCATGGGCGCGGATGATGCGCAAAATGTCATCGTCGGAATACATGGCTTCAATCCGCGCCGCTTCTGCATTGGCTTCGGCTTGGATATCGTCGCCACACTCTTTGGGGTCACTGCGTTTCCAGTCGGCCAGATAGTCGCCTGCGCTGGCTTTACCCGCCCGCATCGCTGCCCGGTCTACGGCTTCTTGAAAACGGTGCGAGAGTTGCACCTTGCCCGTTTCGCGGCCCCGCTTCACCACCACTTGGGCGGGCAGATCACGCCAGGAAATCACAATCAGTTTTGCCATTGGATTACTTTCTCGTTTGCATTGCTTAAACTGCTGTCTAACGCGCCATAGCCCGTCAGGCGGTACTCAAAGGACAAACCCAATCGGTCTGCCGCACGCTGCCCCAGGGACACCCCTTCAGATGACGCGACCTGAGCCAAATACACCAACTTTTTGTAGTTGCCAAAGTACACGGGCAACAACTCAGGGTGCTTATCAATCCCCAATCCGTGCATGATCAAACGATCAAAATGCCGAAGTAAAAAATCAGTCAGGTAAAAGGACCCGATTTCATCGTCACACAACTTTTCAAATACCGCAGACCCCGCGTAAAACTCATAACAGTGGGCCCCGGGAATGCGCTCCACCTGTTCTTCTTTGAGCACAGCGTCCAACAAGCCTCCCGTCCCACAATCGGCATACGCCACAAAAATATGTTTGTAGCGGGGTTTGAAGTGCTGAATTTTTTCACGCACCAAGCCCGGGATTTTTTCGGGCCGATTGTGCAATTCCGCTGGCAAACAGGTCACATCCATATGCGTCCACTGGTTGGCCGAGCGCAGCGCAACGATTTCACGTCCCAAAGCACCGCAAGCAATCACCAAGGTGTTTGCAACTGCGGTCATGGCGTGCCTCGAAAGCGGGGTTTGCTTGGGTCTTGCCGCTTACGCGGCCGCCTTGGCGCGCCGGGCAGCGATCAGCGTTTTAGCAGTTTCAACAGCAATACCCGCATCACGGCAGTAAGCATCCGCCCCAACCGCTTTGCCAAATTCTTCATTCAAAGGAGCGCCGCCTACGAGGACGATAAAGTCATCGCGCAAACCTTTTTCCTTCAAGGTGTCGATTACGACCTTCATGTAAGGCATGGTGGTCGTCAATAGTGCAGACAAGCCCAAAATGTCCGGCTTGTGCTCTTCCAAGGCGGCCAGGTATTTTTCAACCGGGTTGTTAATACCCAGGTCAATTACCTCGAATCCCGCACCTTCCATCATCATTCCGACCAGGTTTTTACCGATGTCATGGATGTCACCTTTGACGGTGCCGATGACCATCTTGCCAATGGGCTCTACGCCGGTTTCCGCCAAAAGAGGGCGCAAAATTTCCATGCCGCCCTTCATTGCGTTAGCAGCGAGCAACACTTCAGGCACAAACAAAATACCGTCACGGAAATCAACACCCACAATGCGCATGCCTTCGACCAATGCGTCATCGAGAACCCGGGCAGCAGACCAACCGCGGCCGAGCAAAATATTGGTGGCTTCAATCACTTCGGCACGCAAACCGTTGTAAAGGTCGTCATGGACCTGCTCGGTTAACTCTTCATCATTGAGCGTGCTCAAATCCAGATCGTCAAATTCTTCAGCCACGGCAAACTCCTTAGGGTTGATTCCACAGTGCCCCCTTTGGAGACACACTACTTGTTGAAAATGTACGAGTCAGTGACTCGCAACGCTGACAGTTTAGCGACTTGTGATTGTCGCTACACGACAGGCTACTTACCTAGCCATTCAATGCAAACAATTGCCGCCATACCCCCTGAATAGACGGTCGTTGAGGGGGAAATCCCTGTCGCCACAAGATAACATTCGGAAAGCGAAGTCCCTAGACTCATCCCCGCGTCAGGACTGTTCACCCCTGATCTTTAGTTAAAAATTCCCATCGGAGAAAATTTCAATGACCGTCCACCTCGAAGGCAAGCCCCATTACATCTTGAACGCCACCTGCGACAGCCGCCTCGGAACGGTCGCCTCGGTTTCGGGTTTTTTGGCGTCCCGACAGTGCTACATCACCGACATGCAGCAGTTTGACGATGTTCTAAGCGAACGGTTTTTTATGCGTGTGACTTTTTATGGGGATGTCAAAAACACCCCCGCATTGGTAGCGCTACGCGAACAGTTTGCGGAGATCGCCCAAAAAGAAAAAATGGAGTGGTCGATCCATGACGGCGAAAAGAAACCCCGCGTCTTGCTCATGGTCTCCAAGTTTGACCATTGCCTGGTCGATTTGATGTACCGCCAACGCACAGGCGTTCTCAACATGGACATCAGCGCTGTCGTCTCCAACCACCCTGACTTCAAAACCTTGGTAGAAGCCCAAGGTATCCCCTTCATTCTCTTACCGGTCACGCCTGAAACCAAAGCCCAGCAAGAAAACCGCTTGATGGAAATTGTTGGCGAAACCAACAGTGAATTGGTAGTACTAGCGCGCTACATGCAAGTGCTCTCGAACGATCTGTGCCAGCGCTTGCGCGGGCGGGCGATCAATATCCACCACTCGTTCCTACCGGGATTCAAAGGTGCTAAGCCCTACCACCAAGCCCACGAGCGCGGCGTCAAACTCACTGGCGCCACCGCCCATTACGTGACTGCAGACTTGGATGAAGGCCCAATCATTGAGCAAATTGTGGAACGCGTCGACCACACTTACACCCCAGAAAAATTGGCGGCCGCAGGACGAGACTCCGAGTGCCGTGCGTTGGCGGCAGCGGTGCGGTTCCACATCGAATGGCGTGTATTTTTAAACGGTAGC
>CANJNX010000038.1 GCA_947475495.1 Comamonadaceae bacterium
AAAACGTCCTGATACTTCCTAAACCGCCGGCCTCCCCGGCGGTTTTTTTATGCTTTTTAGACTGTGATTGAGGAGCTTTTGCGATGACTGCTAACACTGACCGAACCAGTAAAACCGATGATGAACGAATCAAAGACATTACGGTTCTGCCCCCACCAGAGCATTTGATTCGTTTCTTTCCCATTCGCGCAACGCCGGTGGAGGCCTTGGTCTTGGGGACCCGCAAGCGAATCCAACACATCATGGTGGGCAAAGATGACCGTTTGCTGGTGATCATCGGACCCTGCTCCATCCATGACCCTTCGGCTGCGCTTGAGTATGCGCGTCGATTGAAAGAGCAGCGCACGAAGTACGCCGACACCTTGGAAATTGTGATGCGGGTGTATTTCGAAAAGCCCAGAACCACCGTGGGTTGGAAGGGCTTGATCAATGACCCCTATTTGGATGAGAGCTTTCGCATTGACGAGGGACTTCGCATTGCACGCCAGTTGCTGATTGAAATCAACCGCTTGGGGCTTCCTGCGGGCAGTGAGTTTCTGGATGTGATCTCACCCCAGTATTTGGCTGACTTGATTGCATGGGGCGCGATTGGCGCACGTACGACAGAGAGCCAGGTGCACCGCGAGTTGGCCTCAGGCATTTCTGCGCCGATTGGCTTCAAAAACGGAACCGATGGGAACATCAAAATTGCCACCGATGCGATTCAGGCCGCTGCAGGCGGTCACCATTTTTTATCGGTGCACAAAAATGGCCAGGTGGCTATTGTGCAAACGCAAGGCAATCCGGATTGCCATGTGATTCTGCGCGGAGGCAAAGCCCCCAACTATGATGCGCAAAGCGTCGCAGCCGCTTGCCAAGACCTCGCCAAAGCCCATTTGCCAACCTCATTGATGGTTGACTGCAGCCACGCCAACAGCAGCAAACAGCACGAAAAGCAGCTGGAGGTGGCGCGCGATATTGCTAACCAAATTGCAGGCGGTTCACGCTCTGTTTTTGGCGTGATGGTGGAAAGCCACTTGTTGCCTGGCGCTCAGAAATTCACCCCCGGAAAAGACAAAGCCAACCAACTGGAATATGGCAAGAGCATTACCGATGCCTGCTTGGGTTGGGATGATTCTTTGGAAAGTCTGGAAGTGCTCTCTGCAGCTGTCAAGGCGCGCCGCGCACGTTAAACGCAGCCAGATAATCACTCGTCTTTATTGGCCTTGAAGCAAGTCGGCGAGTTTTTGGTGAATGCCACCAAAACCGCCATTGCTCATGCAAAGAATGTGGTCACCTGCCTGCGCATGGGAAGCGACTTGCGCTGCGAGCGCATCGATGTTGGATTCGCACATGGCTTTTGCGCCCATGGACTTGAGGGCCTCGGCGGCATCCCAGCCCAGGCCACCGGTATGACAAAAGGCCAAGTCGACTTCTTCCAAGCTCCAAGGAAGTTGCGCCTTCATGGCGCCAAGCTTCATGGTGTTGGACCGGGGCTCAAACACCGCCAAAATGCGCGCATTGCCAATGCGCCGGCGCAGCCCGTTGACGGTGGTGCGGATCGCCGTGGGGTGGTGCGCAAAGTCGTCATAAATAGTCACGACATCGTTTGTTTTTCCAGGGGAGTCCGCTTTGCTGTTTGCCGATGGAAAAGGGATGCGCGCGCGCACTTCCATGCGCCGTTTTACATTCTCAAAACGGGCGAGCGCCTGGGCCGACTGCTCCGGTGTTACACCGACATGGTCTGCCGCTGCAATCGCCGCCAAGGCATTGAGTTGGTTGTGGACGCCGCCTAAAGACCACTGAACATGGGCCAATGGCTTGCCTTGGTGTGTCACCGTGAAATCGTGGGGTTCGCCCACAGCGTTGAAATCACTCACCGAAGTCCCAAACGTGCGCAGCTCACTCCAACACCCTTGGCTAAGCACCCGTGTGAGGCTTTCTTCCAAGCCATTGACGACCAAGCGACCGGAACTGGGAACGGTGCGGACCAGGTGGTGAAACTGTCGTTCGATGGCGGCTAAGTCGTCAAAAATATCAGCGTGGTCAAACTCCAAGTTATTGAGAACAGCGGTTCGAGGGCGGTAATGGACAAACTTGCTGCGCTTGTCAAAAAATGCGGTGTCATATTCATCGGCCTCAATGACAAAAGTCTTTCCTTGTCCTAAACGGGCGGAAACGCCAAAGTTCAAAGGGACTCCGCCCACTAAGAAACCGGGTTGCAGTCCTGCGCTTTCCAAAATCCAGGCCAGCATGGCGGTGGTCGTGGTTTTTCCATGGGTTCCAGCTACAGCCAACACATGGCGCCCCTGAAGGACGTGCTCGGCAAGCCACTGCGGTCCGCTCGTGTAGGGCGCACCGGCATCCAAGATGGCTTCCATTAGTGGGAACTTGGGGCTTGCGTCGCTGTTGCGGGTGCGGCTAATGACGTTGCCGACCACAAACATATCGGGTTGCAGCGCCATTTGTTCAGCGCCAAATCCTTCAATCAATTCAATCCCCAACGATCGCAGTTGGTCGCTCATGGGGGGGTAGACACCCGCATCGCATCCTGTAACACGGTGGCCCGCTTCGCGCGCTAAAGCCGCCAAACCGCCCATGAAGGTGCCGCAAATACCAAGAATATGAATGTGCATACGCTATTTTACTGGGCCGAAAAAAACCGCCGATGAGAAAGAAAGCATGGCCGCAGGCACAATGCCAGGATGGAAAGTTTGAAGGATGAAATTTCTGCTGTGGCAGCGCGGATGGTGGTCGAAGAAGGCCTGGACTTTGGCACAGCCAAGCGACGTGCGGTCAAGCAAATGGGCTTAACGGCCCGCAGTGCATTGCCCAACAATGAGGACATTGAACGCGCGGTGGAGGACTACATTGCAGTTTTTTGTGCCGAATCACAAGCGACCGAATTGCATGCCTTGCGACTGATAGCGCTGGAGTGGATGGATCGTTTAGCGCCTTTTCGCCCCCATGTGGCTGGGGCAGTTTGGCACGGTAGCGCCACCCGAAATTCTGATATTTATCTGCAATTGTTCTGTGGCGACGCCAAAGAGGCTGAGCTGGGCTTGATTGATCGTGGCGTTCGCTATGAGGTGCGTTCTGTTCCTGGTTTTCAGGGAGAACGGGTGGACGCGCTCAGCGTTCATGTATGGAGCCCTGCCTTGGAAGAACATATCGGCTTGCACCTTTTGATCTATGACTTAGACGATATCCGTGGTGCACTTCAACCTGATGCAAGAGGTCGCCGCCCCCGAGGCGATGCCCATGCATTGCGTGCTGTAATTGACAACTCCCCTTGATGTATTGGAACCCACCGCCATGGAAACCCCCTCACCACTGAACTCTACAGACCAACCCAAACACCGCCGCGCGATCCTGCTTTCTATTGCAGGGGTGGCGGCGGGTGTGGGAGCGGGTTTGTCCTGGTGGAATCAGCAGCCGGCGGTTGCGACGGCTGGCTTTTCCCCTGTAGACGGTTTTTGGGATTTGGAATGGGACACCCCAGACGGGGCGAAACTGCCAGTGCGGTCATTTCAAGGCAAGCCGATTTTGCTTAACTTTTGGGCCACCTGGTGCCCGCCCTGTGTAGAGGAACTTCCTTTATTAGACGCCTTTTATCGTGAAAATAGGTCTAAAGGTTGGCAAGTTCTTGGATTGGCTATAGACAAGGCTGGCGCAGTTCGAAATTTTCTTGAAAAAATGCCGCTGAGTTTTCCGATTGCAATGGCCGGGTTGGGCGGTGTTGACTTGGGGCGCAATTTGGGAAATGTGACAGGAGGCTTGCCCTTTTCAGTTGCTATCACCAAAAACGGAGAGATTGCGCAGCGGAAAATGGGTCGGCTAGGCGTGGCAGATCTCGAGGCTTGGCGTAGTTTAAAATAGCGCTGTCGGTAAGCCTTGGTGGGTGAATGTCAGGAGCTTGGCGCCGTGGGACATATCCTTTCAGAGGAAAAGATACAAGCCCCAAAAGCAGATTAATATTAAATAACAGCAATTAGCGGCATTTGAGTAGTTTTTAGGTTAAATTCCCGCTTCTTGTTGATTGGTTCCTGGAGGATTCATGGATTTACGAAAACTTAAAACACTGATTGACTTGGTATCCGATTCCAATGTTTCAGAATTGGAAATTACCGAGGCCGAAGGCAAGGTCCGTATCGTCAAAGGCGGTGGGGCGATGGTTCATACCTACGCACCAGCACCTGTGGTCGCCATGGCACCGGCACCCGTGGCGTCCGCAGCCCCCGCAAGTCCTGCTGCGGCGGCTGTAGAAGAGCTGCCTTCAGGGCATTCCGTTAAGTCACCGATGGTAGGAACCTTTTATCGCTCTGCCTCACCGGGCGCTAAATCGTTCGTCGAAATTGGATCCGTCGTCAAAGAGGGCGACACGATCTGCATTATCGAAGCGATGAAAATCCTCAATGAAATTGAAGCCGACAAGGCGGGCACAGTGACCCAAGTGCTCTGTGAAAATGGCCAAGCGGTTGAATACGGACAAGCTTTGTTCGTTATTGAATAAGCGCCGTTTAGTCTATGTTCAAAAAAATCCTGATCGCCAATCGCGGCGAAATTGCTCTCAGAATCCAACGCGCTTGCCGTGAATTGGGAGTGAAAGCGGTGATGGTGTACTCCGAAGCGGACCGCGATGCCAAATACGTCCGGCTTGCCGAAGAGGCGGTTTGCATTGGCCCTGCGGCGTCCAATTTAAGTTACCTCAACATGCCTGCCATTATTTCGGCAGCGGAAGTGACCGATGCAGAGGCCATTCACCCAGGGTACGGATTCTTGAGTGAAAACGCCGATTTTGCGGAGCGGGTTGAAAAAAGTGGTTTCCAGTTCATAGGTCCCACGCCTGAATCGATTCGCATCATGGGAGACAAAGTTTCAGCCAAGCAGGCCATGATTCGTGCAGGCGTGCCCTGTGTTCCCGGATCCGAGGGCGAGCTTCCGGATGACCCGGCCCATATTCGCCGCATCGCCAAGTCCGTAGGCTACCCCGTCATCATCAAAGCCGCAGGCGGCGGCGGTGGGCGAGGTATGCGGGTGGTGCATACCGAAGCTGCGCTGATTAATGCGGTGGCCATGACAAAAGCTGAGGCAGGGGCTGCATTTGGTAATCCAGCGGTTTACATGGAGAAGTTTCTCCAAAATCCACGCCATATTGAAATTCAAATTTTGGCTGACAAACACAAAAATGCCGTCTACTTAGGCGAGCGTGACTGCTCGATGCAGCGTCGCCACCAAAAAATTCTAGAAGAGGCGCCAGCGCCGGGGATCAGCCGCAAACTCATCGAGCGTATCGGTGAACGATGTGTTGCTGCCTGTAAAAAAATCAATTACCGGGGGGCCGGTACGTTTGAATTCCTGTACGAAGACGGAGAGTTTTATTTCATCGAAATGAATACCCGCGTGCAAGTGGAGCATCCGATCACTGAAATGGTGACGGGGATTGATATCGTTAAAACCCAAATCATGGTTGCAGCTGGTGAAAAACTGCCATTTACCCAACGGCAAATCACCGTAAACGGCCATGCCATCGAATGCCGTATCAATGCGGAAGATCCTTATAAATTCACTCCCTCACCAGGTCGTGTGACAACTTGGCATGCGCCAGGCGGCCCTGGGGTGCGGGTGGACTCCCATATTTACACGAACTATTTCGTTCCTCCCAATTACGACTCCATGATCGGCAAGATCATTGTTCACGGCGATACCCGCGAACAAGCCATGGCGAGGATGCGAACTGCTTTATTAGAAACGGCAGTTGAAGGCATCCATACCAATATTCCATTGCACCGGGAATTGATGGTGGACGCTAAATTCATGGCTGGCGGCACCAATATCCACTATTTAGAGCACTGGCTAGAACAGCATAAACGCTAACTTGCATGTTTGAATTGCGCGTAATGTGTCCTGAGGCACTGGTTGAGATTCTCAGTGAGAGCCTGGACGCCCTCGATGCGCTGAGCGTGAGCGTTGAGGATGCCGATGCGCAGACCGATGCAGAGCAAGCGCTTTTTGGTGAACCCGGAATGCCCGCACCCAAGGAGGGTTGGCAGCGCTCTAGGGTGATCGCACTGTTTTCAAACGAGGATCTTGCTACAGAAGCTGAGCGGCTTTTGAAGGCCCAAGATTTTTTCGAGGGCTGCCACGTTTTAGGAAGATCCGCCGTAGCGGACCAAGACTGGGTTCGACTCACGCAATCACAGTTTGCACCGGTCGACATTACGCCAGAATTTTGGATTGTTCCCACTTGGCACGAGCCACCGATGGGCGCCCGTTATGTGATTCGACTCGACCCCGGCCTGGCGTTTGGTACCGGAACGCACCCTACAACCCGCATGTGTTTGCGCTGGATTGCGAGCCACCCCGTTAATTGTCGTGTCCTTGATTACGGCTGTGGCTCTGGGATATTGGCCATTGGCGCTGCAAAATTTGGTTCGACCGACGTGGTTGCTGTGGATATTGACGTGGCCGCGGTTCAATCGGCAGAACTTAATGCGCAAGCCAACGCTGTTCACTTGGCTGTGGGTTTGCCCGAGCGGGCAGAGGGACTGTTTGGTGTGGTGTTTGCCAATATTTTGGCAACACCTCTCAAAGTTTTGGCACCCTTGCTGTGCGCACATGTAGCACCGGGCGGACAGTTAATTTTGGCTGGCATTCTCGAGCGCCAAACCCAGGAATTGATGGACGCTTACGCACCCTATTGCACTTTGCAGGTGTCAGATTCACAAGAAGGTTGGGTGCTGATGACAGCGCGCATTGAATAAAAAAAGCCCAGCACCTTTGCAGGTGCCAGGCTTTGGGTAGCCTATCGTAGAAACGATTAAGGCTTGGCTGCGCTTGGAAAAGGCCAAGCAGCCTGCGGGTTCAGTGTAGTCTGAGCGGCAGGGGCAGCGGGTGCTTTCGCAGCTTTCTTGGCAGCAGGCTTTTTCGCCGCTTTCTTTGGGGCTGCTTTCTTGGCGGCAGGCTTTTTAGCAGCAGCTTTTTTAGCAGCTGGCTTCTTAGCAGCAGCTTTCTTGGCGGCAGGCTTTTTAGCAGCAGCTTTTTTAGCAGCTGGCTTCTTAGCAGCAGCTTTTTTAGCCGCTGGCCGTTTAGCCGCTACTTTTTTAGTAGCTGGCTTTTTGGCCGCTACTTTTTTAGCAGCTGGCTTTTTAGCCGCTACTTTTTTAGCAGCTGGCTTTTTAGCCGCTACTTTTTTAGCAGCT
>CANJNX010000039.1 GCA_947475495.1 Comamonadaceae bacterium
ATCTAAACCCATGCCGGTACCCGCTTCGCGCATCGCTTCCATAAAGTAAAACATATAGGCCGGGCCCGACCCGGAGAGCGCGGTGACTGCGTCAATTTGGGATTCGTCATTCAGCCACAGCACCTCGCCGGTGGTTTGAATCACTGAGCTGGCCCAGTCTTTGTCCGCGGGGCTAACGCCCGCACGTGCCACCAAGGCGGTGATGCCTTTGCCAATGAGCGCAGGCGTGTTGGGCATGGTACGGATCACGCGCTGCGTGTGAAGCCACTGGGCAATGGAGTCGCTGCGAATGCCAGCAGCAACGCTCAGGTGCAGCGCGTTGCGGGCAAAAGGCGCAACTTGCAGGGCCGCTTCTTTGAAGGTTTGGGGCTTGACGGCCCAAACCACCATGCCAGCTTGTTTTAAAAAGTCTCCCGCTTCTGCGTGGGCTTTGATACCAAAAGCACCATGCAGCTTGGTGCGCGCCTCTTCAAAGGGTTCGACCACGTGCACATGCGAAAGCGCAAAACCCTGCGATAAGAGGCCGCCGATGATGGCGCTGGCCATATTGCCCCCGCCGATGAATGCGATATGTTTGTCCATGAAAACTCTTTTTTTATCAGTGTATTGACTCAGAGTCTAACCATGCTTGCATCAGGGCGCGCTTTGAAGCAGCCCATAAACCAATGCTGCAGACACGCACCAAAGCACGAGGCCCAGAAGGCGTGGGCGAAAACCATCGTGCGAAGCGGCCACATCGTGCGCAAAGTCTTGGTCGCCAGTCACCATGGCACGCGTCAAGTGGTGCTTTTTAAAGCGACGGTAAAACCAAATGGCAGCAATATGCAATGCGACAAGCATCAACAATAGGAGCTTGCCAATTTCAGTGTGCCAATGGGTGGCCCATGCCGACAACGATGAGGTGACCCACGGCACAAAAGGTCCGGCGGTGGCAATCTCATCATCGCTTACCAAGCCGGTTGCCACTTGCAACAGCAACACGGTGAGCAAAGCCAGCGCGGACAGTGCGCCCAAGGGACTGTGCCCGGCTGTAAGTGTTCCAGAAGGTTGGCGAAGGTAATTCCAAACCGTGGTCGGATGGATGTGAAACGACGACCAACGAGACCAAAGCCCACCGGCAAAGCCCCAAAGTACGCGGAAAATCAACAGGGTCAATACGGTGTAGCCGAAACGGAAATGCCACACCATCGCTTCGCCACCGACATTGCCAGTGATCACCAGCGCCAGAACACACACGGCCAAAGCCCAATGAAATAAACGGGTGGGTAAATCCCAAACACGTACCTTGACCATACGAAGACTCCAAACAATGCATGCGCTGTGGCACACATTTGAAAATGTGAGAAGATATTGTTGTCGTTATTTCAAACAATATCTATTTCACAAGGGTGCACCATGCATAAAAAAATGTCTTTGATCTTAGCCGCAGTATTTACAGCGGTGGCATTGCCGGCTTCAGCGCAGTTTGCTAAGCCCGAGGATGCGGTGAAGTACCGCAAAGCCAGCTTCACTGTGATGGGCGCGCATTTTGGACGCGTGGGTGCCATGGCCAGTGGGAAAGTGCCTTTCGATGCCAAGTTAGCTGCAGAGAACGTGGAATTGGTAGCCGATTTAGCCAAATTGCCTTGGGCCGCATTTGGCGAAGGGACCGACAAAGGGGAGACCCGCGCAAAGCCTGAAATCTGGAAAGAGGCCGGTAAATTCAAAGAGCTGTCCGATAAGTTTCAGGCCGAAACCGTGAAGCTTCAGGCGGCTGGAAAAACCGGAAATTTGGACGCCATCAAAACGGCCTTCAGTGCCACCGGCGCCTCGTGCAAAGCCTGTCACGACAGCTTTCGCAAGGACTAACGCAAAGGTTTTGTCGGTGCTCGGCTAAACCGCAGTGGTTTGCCGAACCGCGTGTTCCCAGCGTTGCATTTGTTCTTGCGCTTGGCTGGGGCTGATGCGGGGCTCAAAGCGGCGCTCGGCTTTCCAAAGTTGGCTCAGCACATCGGTGCTCGGGTAAAGACCGCTGGAGAGTCCTGCCAAATAGGCCGCACCCAGCGCAGTGGTCTCTGTCACCATCGGTCGAACAACCGCAATGCCAAGCAAGTCGGCTTGGAATTGCATCAGTAAGTCATTGACACACGCCCCGCCGTCCACCCGCAGCTCAGTGACCGGGGCGGCGCCCGCCTGTTGTGCGTCCCGTGACATGGCCAGTAACAGCGCCGCACTTTGAAACGCAATGCTCTCGAGGGCCGCGCGCGCGATGTGGGCGGTGGTGGTGCCACGCGTGAGTCCCGTCATCGTGCCTCGGGCTTGCGGGTTCCAGTAAGGCGCGCCTAGCCCCGTAAAGGCCGGCACCAACATCACGCCCCCGCTATCGGGTACCGACTCCGCCAAGGCTTGGACCTCAGCACTGCTGCGAATCGCCCCCAAGCCATCGCGCAACCACTGCACCACTGCGCCGCCGACAAACACACTGCCTTCCAATGCAAACTCTGGCGTAGTACTGGCTTGGGCTGCACTGGTGGTGATCAATCCATTGGTTGACGTTTGAAAAGCACTGCCGGTGTGCATCAACATAAAGCAGCCCGTGCCGTAGGTGTTTTTTGCCATGCCGGCGCTAAAACACGCCTGGCCAAACAATGCGCTTTGTTGGTCGCCAGCCATACCGCCAATTCCAATGGCGTGGCCCAAGAGTTCGGGGCGAACTTCCCCAAACGCAGCGGCTGACGGTTTTACGCTGGGCATCAAGGCGCTGGGAATGTGAAGTGCTTTGAGAAGTTCGGGGTCCCATTGGTTGGTGTGCACATTAAAGAGCATGGTGCGTGCGGCGTTACTGACATCGGTGGCGTGTACCGCCCCTCCAGTGAGTTGCCATAACAGCCAACTGTCCACCGTGCCAAACGCCAAATCTCCCCGCTCTGCCTTGGCGCGTGCACCGGTGACGTTATCCAAAATCCACTGCAATTTGGTGCCTGAAAAATAGGCATCTACCAAGAGCCCGGTTTTTTGGCGGATGGTGGGCGCCAGGCCTTGCTCGCGCAGGGCGACGCAACTGGGTTCGGCGCGGCGGTCTTGCCAAACAATGGCGTTGTAAATGGGTTGTCCCGTTGCACGGTCCCAGACCACGGTGGTTTCGCGTTGGTTGGTGATACCAATGGCGTGAACCTGCTGCGCCGTGATACCTGCCTTGACTAACACTTCACGGGCGGTGGCGATTTGGGTATTCCAAATCTCAAGTGGGTCGTGTTCGACCCAACCCGGATGCGGGTAAATCTGGGTAATCTCGCGCTGCGCCATGGCAACAATGGCACCGTGTGCATCAAAAACGATGCTGCGCGAGCTAGAAGTCCCTTGGTCCAGAGCGAGTAAATAAGTCATAGCATGAATAGCAAGAAGTGGAGTGCGAAGAATACGCTTAGGGCGCGGCCAGCTCAAAACGCACTTGCGCTTCGTTGAGCAAATGCATAAAAGGCTCGGGCGGTAAAGCCTCTGAAAATAAGCGGTCAATTTGGGAGAGTTGTGCCACTTCAACCATCGCCGGGCGTTTGAACTTGCTGCTGTCGGCGGCCACCCACACTTCGCGGGCATGCGAAATAATCGTTTGCGACACTTTGACCTCTCGGTAGTCAAAATCGCGCAGCGATCCATCGGGCTCAATGGCAGAAATCCCGATCAACCCGATATCCACTTTGAACTGGCGAATAAAGTCAACGGCGGCTTCTCCCACAATACCTTGGTCGCGCCCGCGCACCACGCCGCCGACCACAATCACTTCGGCATTGGGGTTGGTGCTCAATATCGCCGCCACATTCAAATTATTCGTAATCACCCGCAAGCCCGTGTGCTGCAAGAGTTCCCGCGCAATGGCCTCGGTGGTCGTTCCAATATTGAGAATCAAAGAACATCCGTTGGGAACGGCCGCGGCAACGGCTTTCGCGATCCGTGCTTTGCCCACCGCATTGAGGATCTCGCGTTGCCGGTAAGCAATGTTTTCAACGGTAGAACTGGGAACCCGAACCCCGCCATGGAACCGCGTGAGAAGCCCTTCATCGGCCAATCGCTGTACATCCCGGCGTACGGTTTGCAGGGTGACCCCGAGCTTGTCTGCTAAAAGTTCCACCGTGACGGAGCCTTGGGCATGCACCTCACTTAAGAGCGTCATTTGGCGGGGATTGGGGTTCATGGCGCAGCGATTCTCTCTTGGGTTGAAGGCCTTGCCTAACTGTAAATCGAAAAGAAAGGAATATTTTTAGGGTAAATACTTAGATTAAAAGAATAATTACGAACAATAATTCTCACAAGCGAACATATTTGCACAAGAGACGTGCGGCTAATTAAGGCGAAGCGATGGAGTTGGAACTTGTAGGTGTGAGCAAAAAAGTAGGGGCTCAACCTTGGCTGTATGCCTTGGATATGGTGTTGCGCCCTGGCGCAGTGACGGTTTTGCTGGGCGCTACGCAGGCCGGAAAAACCAGCCTCATGCGCATCATGGCGGGCTTGGATGTGCCAAGCACGGGCCAAGTTCTGATTGACGGAGTGAATGTGGCCGGCGTGCCTGTGCGGGAACGCAATGTGTCGATGGTTTACCAGCAATTCATCAACTACCCCTCAATGACGGTGTTTGACAATATCGCTTCTCCCTTAAAGCTGCGCGGCGAGCCTGACTACAAGCAACGGGTCACGGAGTTGGCGGAGAAGCTGCATATTGATATGTTTCTCAATCGGCTGCCTGCGGAGCTCTCAGGTGGCCAGCAGCAACGGGTGGCCCTCGCGCGGGCCTTGGCAAAAGGAGCGCCCCTGATGCTGTTGGACGAACCCTTGGTGAATTTAGATTACAAATTAAGAGAAGAGTTGCGTGATGAATTAACGGCGCTCTTTGCCTTGGGCAATTCGACGGTGGTGTATGCCACCACCGAGCCGGGTGAGGCGCTCTTGCTAGGTGGCTATACCGCTGTCATGGACGCAGGCGAGCTACTGCAATACGGCCCCACGGCCGAAGTGTTTCATCAGCCCAATTCGGTGCGGGTAGCCAAAGCCTTTAGCGATCCGCCTATGAACTTATTGCCAGGAAAAGCGGTTGCTGGTGGCGTTGCGCTGTCCCCTGCATTTTTCGCTACGCTCGATTTGCCTGCGCAAGCGGACCCCGCGTTGACCGTGGGTGTGCGTTCTAGCGCTTTGCGGGTGACGCCCCAAGACGGTGATTTGGCTTTGACCGGTTCGGTGGAGTTGGCAGAAATTTCAGGCTCGGATACTTTTATCCACCTCGATACCCCCTTGGGCAGCATGGTGGCGCAACTCACGGGTGTGCATTACTTTGAGCTCGGCACCCGAGTGACAGCTTACTTTCATCCGCGCCAGCTGTATGTGTTTGATGCGAGCGGAATGCTATTGCGCTCCCCTGGTCGCGAAGGAGTGCGTTGATATGGCACGCATAGAACTTGATCTGGCGCACGCTTACCGACCCCATCCGCAGACTGAGGCGGACTATGCGTTGTTGCCGCTGAAAATGGCCTTCGAAGATGGCGGAGCCTACGCCTTGCTCGGGCCATCGGGGTGTGGAAAAACCACCATGCTCAACATCATGTCAGGCTTGCTGGTGCCTTCGCAAGGACGTGTGCGTTTTGACGGAAAAGACGTCACAGCCGATACGCCGCAGCAACGCAATATTGCGCAGGTGTTTCAGTTCCCAGTGATTTACGACACCATGACCGTTGCTGAAAACTTGGGGTTTCCATTGCGAAATCGCAAGGTCGCGCCAGAGCAAATCAAAAAACGGGTTGGAGAAATCGCAGAAATGTTGGAAATGAGCGGGCAGCTCAACCAGCGTGCCTCCGGTCTTTCTGCCGATGAGAAACAAAAAATATCGCTTGGTCGGGGCTTGGTCAGGCCTGATGTGTCCGCGGTTTTATTCGATGAACCCTTGACCGTGATCGATCCGCACCTGAAATGGCAGTTGCGCCGCAAGCTCAAACAAATTCACCGTGAGCTCAAACTCACATTGATTTACGTGACCCATGACCAAGTGGAGGCCTTGACCTTTGCGCAGCAAGTGGTTGTGATGACGCGTGGGCGCGCAGTGCAAATGGGCCCAGCAGCCGATTTATTTGAACGGCCCAGCCACACTTTTGTGGGTCATTTCATTGGCTCGCCCGGCATGAACTTCTTACCTGGCAAAGTGGATGGCAGCGGTGTTCATCTGTGCGGTGTGAATGTGGGGCTTCCTCTCACAGGCGCTCAACTACCGACGGGCGATATTACCTTGGGAATTCGCCCAGAATATGTAGCGGTTGTGTCTCCAAACACGCCAGGCGCTTTGCCGATGACGGTGAGTCAAATCCGCGACGTGGGTACCCATCTCATCATCAGCGCGACGATTTCAGGCCATGCGTTCAAAGTGCGACTGCAAACTACGGCCGTCTCCTTTGCAGTTGGTGAACAGGTGTGGCTCCAAGTGATAGGAGACAAAACCTGCTTCTATCAAAATGAGGAAATTGTGCAATGAACGCGAGCAACAAGCCTGTGAACCAAAAAGCCTGGTTCTTGATATTGCCGGTCTTGGTTTGCGTCGCGTTTTCAGCGATCTTGCCCTTGATGACGGTGGTGAATTACTCGGTACAAGACATCATTTCTCCTGAGCGCAGAATCTTTGTGGGCACAGAGTGGTTTTCCGCCATCATGCGGGACGAGGAATTGCATGGAGCGCTATGGCGCCAGCTCAAATTTTCCTTTGCGGTTTTGGCCTTAGAAATTCCTCTGGGAATTTTGTTAGCTTTGTCGATGCCCGCCCAAGGATGGAAGTCTTCTTTGGCCTTGGTGGTAGTTTCGCTTTCTTTGTTGATTCCTTGGAACGTGGTCGGAACCATTTGGCAAATTTTTGGGCGCACCGACATTGGGCTGATGGGCGCAGCTTTGCAAGGCATGGGGATTGAATACAGCTACACCGGTAACGCGCTACACGCTTGGCTTACGGTGTTGCTGATGGATATATGGCACTGGACGCCGCTGGTGGCCCTGCTGGGCTATGCGGGTTTGCGGTCCATCCCCGATGCCTATTACCAAGCCGCAAGCATAGATGGCGCAAGCAAACTCGATGTGTTTCGCTATGTGCAGTTGCCAAAAATGCGTGGCGTGCTGATGATTGCAGTGTTGCTGCGCTTCATGGACAGCTTCATGATTTACACCGA
>CANJNX010000040.1 GCA_947475495.1 Comamonadaceae bacterium
AATAAAAAAATAGATTTGAACAACCGCAGATCTGCAGCAGAGAAACTTCTTAAGGGGGAAGCCTCACCTCACAGAGCCGTGGGTGAGCGCAGTTGGTGCGGTAAAAAGGCCAAAGCCTTGGTACGCGGTCCGAGCCTCATTCACACTATGTGAACTGCAACGCTCCTCGGATGCTAGCAATTATACGTAAAACGCAGCGCCGCTTAGAATCAAAGACCCCATTTTGCGTGATACCTCCCTGGAATTGACCTGTGTCTTTTGAACAAGAAACCCGCCGCCGCCGCACTTTTGCGATTATTTCCCACCCGGACGCGGGCAAAACGACGCTGACGGAGAAGCTGCTGTTGTTCTCGGGTGCGATTCAAATTGCAGGCTCGGTCAAGGCCAGAAAAGCCACGCGACACGCCACTTCCGACTGGATGGAAATTGAAAAGCAGCGCGGAATTTCTGTGGCATCGAGTGTGATGCAAATGGTCTACCGCGACCACGTGATTAACTTGCTTGACACACCCGGCCACAAAGACTTTTCAGAAGACACCTACCGCGTACTCACCGCCGTTGATGCAGCACTGATGGTGATTGACGCTGCCAATGGCGTGGAAGCGCAAACCCGCCGCCTGATTGAAGTGTGCCGACAGCGCGACACTCCCATCATCACCTTTGTCAACAAAATGGACCGCGAGGTGCGCGAGCCCTTGGATATTTTGGATGAAATCGAGCGCGAACTCGGGATGCCGTGCGTGCCCATGACCTGGCCGGTCGGCCAAGGCAAAGCCTTTGGTGGCATCATCAATTTGCGCACGCAGGCCATGACGGTGTTTGAGAGCGGCAGCGAGCGCCGCCCCCAAGACTTTGATGCCGTGCCATTGAACGATTCCGCCGTCTTGGCCCAGCGTTTCGGCCATGAATGGTCCAGTGCGCTCGACAGCATGGAGTTGGCCACAGGCGCATCGCCCACGTGGGACCATGCCGCTTTTTTAGCAGGCAAACAAACGCCGGTATTTTTTGGTTCTGGTGTGAATAACTTTGGGGTGATGGAAGTGCTCGACGCCTTGGTCGATTTGGCACCGAGCCCGCAGTCGCGAACCAGCACCACCATGGTCAACCGCCAGCCGGTGGTGAAAGAGGTGCAGCCCGAAGACCCGGCCTTTAGTGGCGTGGTGTTCAAAGTCCAAGCCAATATGGATGCCAACCACCGGGACCGCATTGCCTTTGTGCGCATGGCCTCGGGCAAATACACGCCAGGCATGAAGCTCAAAGTCATGCGCACAGCCAAAGAATTGCGCCCCACCAGCGTGGTCACCTTTATGAGCCAGCGCCGCGAGGCGGTGGAAGAAGCCTATGCCGGCGATATCGTGGGCTTTACCACCCACGGCGGCGTTCAATTGGGCGACACCATTACCGATGGAAGCGTGAACCTGCAGTACACCGGTTTGCCTTTTTTTGCCCCAGAGCTTTTCATGACCGTGGTGCTTAAAAACCCGCTGCGCACCAAGCAACTGCAACAAGGTTTGGCGCAGTTAGGCGAAGAGGGAGCCATCCAAGTGTTCAAGCCCGAGATGGGCGGGAATATGCTCTTGGGTGCGATCGGGCAGTTGCAATTCGAAGTGGTGCAACACCGATTGAAAGGGGAGTACGACGCTGATATTCGTTTAGAGGGAAGCCAGTACACCGGTGCCCGCTGGATTACGGCAGATACCCCGGGCGAACTGCGCGACTTTATTCACGCTTACCCCCAGCGCATGGCACGCGATGCGGCTGACACCTTGGCCTATTTATGTACCTCGCCGTATGACGTTCGCTTGGCGCAGGAGCGGTTTCCCAAAATCCATTTCCACCCGCTGCGCGAACATGCGGGCTTATCTTTAGGCAGCGCGGGCTAAGACCGCTTGGAGCGCTACACCGGTGTGCGTTTGCAGGCGCACCACGTTTTCTGGCGTGGCAGCGGCAACCACCGTTCCACCGGCGGTACCTCCATCGGGCCCGAGGTCAATCACCCAATCGGCTTCGCTGATCACATCGAGGTCGTGTTCAATCACCACGACGCTGTGACCGCCTTGCACCAAGCGGTGCAAGACGCCAATGAGTTTTTCGACATCTGCCATGTGCAGTCCTACCGTGGGCTCATCGAGTACATAAAGGGTATGCGGTACTTTTTGGCCGCGGCGGGTGATGTCGTCGCGGACCTTGCTCAGCTCGGTCACCAGTTTGATGCGTTGTGCTTCACCGCCACTCAAAGTGGGCGAGGGTTGCCCCAGCGTCAGGTAACCCAAGCCCACGTCTTTCAACAGTTTGAGCGGGTGGGCAATCACGGGCATCGCGGCAAAGAATTCCACCGCTTCGTCCACTTCCATTTGCAGTACATCGCCAATGCTTTTCCCACGCCAAGTCACTGCCAAAGTTTCGGGGTTAAAGCGCGCGCCTTTGCAGGTTTCACACAGCACTTTCACGTCGGGTAAAAAGCTCATCCCGATGGTCCGAATGCCTTGGCCCTCGCAACCCGGGCAACGCCCTTCACCGGTGTTAAAGCTAAACCGATTGGCGGCGTAGCCACGGGCTTTGGCTTCCAAGGTATCAGCAAACAGTTTGCGGATGGTGTCCCAAAAACCGATGTAGGTGGCTGGGCAGCTGCGCGGTGTTTTGCCAATCGGGGTTTGATCGACTTCCAAGACCCGATCGATGCCTTCAAACCCGGTGACTTTTTCACATCCAACGAATGCCGGATGGTGTCCTGCGTCTTGTGCGTCGCGCCCGGCTTTGGTGGAGCGCTGCTGAACCAAAGCCTGCACATTAGCAAGCAAGACATCGCGTGCCAGTGTGGACTTGCCCGATCCGCTGACCCCGGTCACAGCGACCAGCCGCTTGAGCGGAACCGCCGCGGTGACCGATTGCAGGTTATGCAAGGTGGCTTGGTGAACGGTTAACCATTGCAGGGGTTCTGCATTGGCCGCCAGTGTTTCAATCCCGCGGCGGGCTTGCAGAGGGTGGCGCATGGCGTGCAATAGGTAGCGCCCGGTTTGGGAGTCTGGCGCATTTTGAATGTCTTGGACGCTGCCTTCAGCGACCAAATGGCCGCCGCGCTTTCCTGCGCTTGGGCCAATGTCAATGATGTGGTCCGCGTGGCGAATCGTGTCTTCGTCGTGCTCAACCACCACCAGCGTATTGCCTTTGTCGCTCAAACTTTTCAAGGCACCCAGCAAGATTTGGTTGTCCCGCGCGTGCAGTCCAATGGTCGGCTCGTCAAGCACATAACACACCCCTTGCAAGTTGCTGCCCAATTGGGCCGCCAAGCGAATCCGTTGCGCTTCGCCACCACTCAAGGTCGGTGCTCCGCGGTCCAGGGTCAAGTAGCCTAATCCGACTTCTTCTAAAAACGCAAGCCGGCTTCGAATCTCAGGAATCAGGTCGCGCGCAATATCTGCCTCGCGTTGGCTGAGTCCGCCGTGGGCTTGCAGTGTTTCGACCCACGCCCGCACATCGCTGACACTGAGCGCCGCAATATCGGTGATGCCCACGCCGTTGAAGCGCACTGCGCGGGCAGTAGCATTCAAACGGGTTCCGTGGCAACGCGGGCAGGCGGCGTCCACCAAGTCGTCTACATCGGCTTCGGCAAACGTGTGCTCGCGCCCGCCGTTGTCTTCCCGAACCGAATCATCAAAGACTTTGCGTTGCTCTTTGTTTAAGGCCACACCGGTGCCTACGCAGTCAGGGCACCAACCGTGTTTGCTGTTGTAACTGAACAAGCGCGGGTCAAGTTCGGCGTAGGAGGTAGAACACACCGGGCACGCGCGCTTGGTGGAGAACACCTCACATCGGCCTATTCCAAGCGTGCTTGCGCCTGTGGCCATGGCTTCGCGCAGTCCGTCCATGGCGCTCATCACTTGCACCACGCCTTTGCCGTGCGTCAGTGCCGTGGCCAGGGCTTGGCGCAGCGCAGTTTCCTGCGCGGGGTGGACGTCCAGGCTGGCAACAGGAAGTTCAATATGGTGTTCTTTAAAACGGTCAATGCGGGGGAAGCCTTGGGTCGGGACAAACGCCCCGTCGATGCGCAAATGGGTGTAACCGCGTGGGCGGGCCCAATCGGCGAGCTCGGTGTAGACGCCTTTGCGTCCGATAACCAAGGGCGCAAGCAGCCCAATATGCTGGCCTTTGAAGTTCATCAGTAATTGCGCGGCAATGCTGTCAGCCGATTGGGGAGCCACAGCTGCGCCATCGTTGGTGCAATGTTGGGTTCCGAGTTTGACGTAAAGCAAGCGCAAAAAATGCCACACCTCGGTGGTGGTTCCCACTGTGGATTTGCGCCCGCCGCGGGAGAGCCGCTGTTCGATCGCAACCGTTGGCGGAATGCCATAGACGGCGTCAACTTCGGGCCGTCCTGCGGGCTGCACGATGGACCGGGCATAGGCATTGAGACTTTCCAAATAGCGCCGCTGTCCTTCGTTAAACAAAATGTCAAACGCCAAGGTGGACTTGCCCGAACCGCTCACGCCGGTCACCACGCTGAATTTGCCGCGCGGAATGTTGACGCTCAAGGATTTCAGATTGTGTTCTTTGGCATTGACGATACGTATGGAGTTGGAAGCTTCGAGATGCGCCAAGGCAGGGGATGGGCTTGCGCCGGGCGCCGATTTGGCGCTTGCGTATGAGGAGCCCGGCGCAAGCCCATCCCCTGCCGCTGCAAGCGCGTAACTGTCAGCGTTAGAAAACTCTTGAACTTCATGAACCACGCCCATGGCTGCTGCGTAATCGCGCAGGGCTTTGCCGGTGTGGCTGGTGGGGTGCAGCAGGACGGTTTCTGGTGTGCCGATGGTCACGACTTCACCGCCAGCATCCCCCCCTTCTGGTCCTAAATCGATCAGCCAATCGCTGGAACGAATCACGTCGAGGTTGTGTTCAATCACCACCAAGGAGTTGCCCGCATCAATCAACTTGCGCAGGGCCCGCATGAGCTTGGCAATGTCGTCAAAGTGCAACCCGGTGGTGGGCTCGTCGAGCATAAACAAGGCGCCGCGGCGGGCTAAGTTTTGATGGCTCGCACTGCTGCCTTTTGCGGCTTGCGCTAAGAAGCCTGCGAGCTTGAGGCGCTGGGCCTCACCGCCTGACAAGGTAGGCACCGGTTGCCCTAGCTTCACGTATTCCAAGCCCACATCGACGATGGGTTGCAGCGCACGGATGACGTCGCGGTCGTTGGCAAACCATTGGGCCGCTTCGCTCACGGTAAGGTTGAGCACGTCGGCCACATTCAGGTGAACCCTGGGTTCTGAGAAATTGGAATCTGACCCCGAAAGAGCGCTTGGCGGCAGTTGGCGTTCGATGGTGACTTCTAAAATTTCAGGCCGGTAGCGTTTGCCGTCGCAATCGGGGCAGCGCAGGTAGACGTCGCTTAAAAACTGCATCTCAATGTGCTCAAAGCCCGAGCCGCCGCAGGTGGGGCAACGGCCGTCACCGCTGTTGAAGCTGAACTTGGAGGCGGTGTAACTGCGCTCACGCGCCAATGGCGCCTGGGCAAAAAGTTCACGGATGGAGTCCCATGCACCGACAAAGCTCGCGGGGTTGGAGCGGGCGGTTTTGCCAATCGGGGACTGGTCGACAAACACCACTTCGCTCAAGAGCTCTGCGCCCAATAAGCGGCTGTGCGCACCCGGGGTTTCGGTGGATTTGCCAAAGTGGCGCAACAAGGCCGGTGCCAAAACGTCTTGCACCAAAGTGGATTTTCCAGACCCGCTCACGCCAGTGATACAGACCAAGCGCTGCAAAGGAATTTCAATCGAGACGTTTTTTAGGTTGTGTTGCGTCGCCCCTTCTAAAACAAGGCGTGGCGTGTTGTCGCCCACCATACGTTTAAAACCCATGCCGACTTGTTTGCGTCCACCCAGGTAAGCGCCCGTAAGCGTGTCGGCTCTTTTCAAGGCGTCGGTACTGCCATCGAACACAATCTGCCCGCCTTTTTCTCCGGGGCCAGGGCCCATGTCGATCATCCGGTCGGCGGCCAACATGACTGCGGGGTCGTGCTCGACCACCACCAAGGTGTTGCCCGCGTCGCGCAGGCGTTGCATGGCCACAATAATGCGGTGCATATCGCGGGGATGCAGTCCGATGCTTGGTTCGTCTAGAACAAACAAGGTGTTCACCAAGGACGTGCCTAAAGCCGTGGTCAGATTGATACGTTGCACTTCGCCGCCGCTGAGGGTTCGGCTTTGGCGGTCCAATGTCAGGTAGCCAATGCCCACATCGCACAGGTACTTCAAGCGCGTGGTGATTTCTTCGAGCAGGAGCTTGAGCGTTTTTTGATCAGCCTCAGAGGCGTGGATATCGACCGTGCTCAAGCGGGTAAAAAAGAGATACAAGCGCGACAGGGGCATGAGCATCAAATCATGCAAACACAAACCTGGCAGGGCTTCGAGTTGGGCGCGGCTCCATTGCACGCCCTGGGGCATAAAACGTTTTTCAGCAGGCAGCACCGCGTTGGCATCGGCGAAGCTGCCAATGCGCCAGAGCAAGCTCTCGGTCTTTAAGCGCGCACCGCCACAGGTGGTGCACGGCGTGTAACTGCGGTACTTGGACAGCAGCACACGGATGTGCATTTTGTAGGCTTTGGTTTCCAAATATTCAAAGAAACGGTCCACCCCAAACCAGTGCTGGTTCCATTTTCCATTCCATTGGGGCGAGCCTTTGAGAACCCAGTGCTGATGCTCGGGCGTGAGTTTGTACCATGGGGTATCGCGTGGAATTCCCGCGACTTCCGCGTGGCGCATTAAATCGTCTTGGCATTCTTGCCACGCTGGTGTTTGCATGGGCTTGACCGCCCCTGCGCGCAAGGTGAGCTTGTCATTCGGAATCACCAATCCGTAGTCCACGCCCACCACGCGGCCAAAGCCACGGCAGGCTTCACACGCTCCCACCGCCGAGTTAAAAGAAAACATGGAGGCGATCGGGTCGGTGTAACGCAAATCGCTGGCTGGACAGTGCAAGCCCGTAGAAAAACGCCAATGGGAGGAATGGGAGTCTGACCCCATTTCGGATCCCGGCTCGTCGTAGTAAACATTGAGTCGGCCGCTGCCGCGCTTGAGAGCGAGTTCGATGGCGTCTAATACCCGCGCTTTTTCAGTGCCGTCGATGCGAAAACGGTCGGCCACCA
>CANJNX010000041.1 GCA_947475495.1 Comamonadaceae bacterium
GAAGTTCAGGCGGCAATTCGCAAAGCAAGGGCTTAAAGGGCGGCACGCCCAGGCTTGAATTATTGGCAAAGCCAACGCAGAATGCGGGTAACGCAGCTCATCCTGGCTGCTGCCCCTGTGACTGGAGATCGCCATGGGACTCGAAACATTCGTAGACACCCCCCCTTATCTGATTGACAACCCCAATTTGCAAGGGGGGTTTGCGCCCATTGATCGGGAGTTGGTGGTGCAAGACTTTGAAGTCATCGGCGAAATCCCGCAAGATTTCAGCGGCATGTATGTGCGCAACGGCCCCGTTCCCCAACACCCGCCCAAAGGCAAATACCACTGGTACGACGGCGATGGCATGTTGCACGCGGTGCATTTTCAAAATGGCCAGGTCAGCTACCGCAACCGCTGGGTCAACACCGATGGTTTGCAGGCCGACCAAGCGGCAGGTGTTAGCCTCTCGCCCGGACTCAAACAACGCCTGCCTGAAGGCGCATTGCCCGATGACGCGCTTAAAAACACCTCCAACACCGATGTCAAGTTTCACAACGGCAAGTTGCTCTCCATGTGGTACCGCGGTGGCGCGGTCTACCAAGTCGACCCCCTGAGTCTGGAAACACTGGGCAAGCTGGAGCCCGACCCGCGCTTGAAAGGCTTGCAAATTTCGGCCCACTCCCGCGTTGATGAGCGAACGGGCGAATACATGTTTTTTGCCTATGGCAACCAACACCCCTATATGCATTACGGTGTGGTCAATGCGCAGGGCCAAATGCAAACCTTGATCCCCGTGGAGTTGCCTGGCCCGCGCTTGCCGCATGACATGGCCGTCACCGCCCACTACAGCATCTTGCACGATTTTCCACTGATCAATAACCCTGAAGCGCTGCAAGCGGGGCGCTACAGCCTGGAGTTTCACCCCGAGTGGAAATCGCGGTTCGCGGTCATTCCCAGGCACGGCAGCGTCGATCAAATCCGGTGGTTTGAGGCCGACCCGCGCTACATGCTGCACGTGGCCAATGCTTGGGAGGAAGTCAATGACCAGGGCGAGACCGAAATCGTCATGTTGGGCACCCCCTACACCATGCCCAAACATTTGGATGGTTCGTTGGATACCAAACGCTTGCTGTTTACCATCGGCACCCAAGGCACCGACTACGAGCTCTACCAATGGCGCTTTAACTTGGCCACTGGCCAAACCCGTGAAAGCGTGGTCGACGACATCCTGAACACCGAGTTCCCAATGATCAACACCTGGTACCAAGGCTATAAAAACCGCTACACCTACCATGTCCTGATGGGCCGCGCCCGAACGGTAGAACAGCCCCGCTTTGCGGGACTAGCCAAGTACGACCTCGAAACCGGCAGCGCTGTGACGTTCCACCCCGGTGAAGGCTATTGGTTCAGTGAAGCACCATTTGCTCCGCGCGACAACGCACAAGCCGAAGACGATGGTTACTTGGTAGGGTTTGTTTGGAACGGCTTGAAAGAGCGCTCCGAAGTGTGGGTTATTGATGCACAGCACTTGGCCAAAGGTCCGGTAGCCAAAATCCTCTTGCCCCAGCGGGTGCCCCACGGCTTTCACAGCACCTGGGTGCGTGAAGCCTTGCTCACCCCAAGGTGAGCGCAGTATCTGCGTCTTTAATTGCCTAACTGCGCCATCTGCTCCGGTGGTTTTTCAGCCGGAAAGCGAACCCAGTTGCTTTTGTCAGCGCCCAAGGTCGAAGGCTTGGACCAGTTGACTGCTTTGACGTTGGGGTATTGAACCCATTTCACCGTCTCAGCGCGCGGGGCCGCTTCAGCCGCAGCCTGGGTTTTGACAGCTTGGGCCACGTAGCGGACCCAGGTGTCTGTTTTATCGCCTGCCAATGCCGGGCCTGAGAAAACCAGCGTCGCCAAAGCTGCGCTCAGCAAAACCCTGATTGGGCGCATTGCGCAAATGGAAGCAAGGGAAACCTGTGAAAAATGGATCGTCATAAAAGTGCTTTCGTGGGAGGCTAGTGCATTGCTACGGTTTCGCCACCTTGGCTGTCAGGTTTTTGACCTGCCCTGAAAAAACAGCGCATCCAGTCTCTTAAAAGCAATTAGCATGCCGCCGCCAGCCTGACTGCCTTTACCTGTGACAATGGTCCCCAATGACTGCCCACCAAACGACCCCCGACAAAGAAGCCATTGCCCTGCTCCCGCCGTTTGAGCGGCTGGGCCTCGACCGCATTACCCTTGTCAATACCGGCAAGCAGGCCATCCTGGCCTATGACGCGCTCCTGTCCGCTCGGGCTTGGGGATTTGACACGGAATCCAAGCCCACCTTTCACGTCGGGGAAATCTCAGACGGGCCGCATGTCTTGCAACTGGCTACGCGCGAACAAGCGTGGGTGTTTCAGCTGCACGACCCCGACTGCCGCGCAGTGGCCGCCGACTTGCTCGCCCGCGGCGGCATTGACAAAGCAGGTTTTGGTTTAGGCGATGACCGCAAACGCATCATCCAAAAACTCGGCATTGAACCCGCAGGCATTCTGGAACTCAACGCCGTGTTTCACGCCCGGGGCTACCGCAAAGACATGGGTGTCAAAGGAGCAGTCGCGGTTCTGTTTAACCAACGGTTCCAAAAATCCAAGAAAGCCGCTACGAGCAACTGGGCCAACCCCCGCTTAAGCGAGTCGCAACTGGTCTACGCCGCCAATGACGCGTATGCAGCCATTTGCGTTTGGGACGCTTTGGGTTTAGGTTAAGCGGCGTTACAAATAAAGTCACCGTCCATCGCACAAGCACCGCTTTTTTCCATGGCCGCACACAAGTCACGTATCCAGTTTTTGTAGCTCACAGCGCCTGCATATTCTTGGTGCGCAAGGCGTAAATAGGACAGATCTTCCGACCAGGCATAAAACTCGGTGTAAGCGACCCGTTGCAACTCCAGCAGCTTGAATTTCAGAAGCACCTTGGCAAGGTAGCTGGCGTGCTTGGCGGGATCGGCTCGAAACTGCGCCAAGCGGCTGCGGGCGCGCGCAAGCGCAGCTGGCACATCCCCAAAAATACCGCCGTGGCCCGGTAAGACGCAGCGCGGTTGGAGTTCATCGATCATTTGCAGCGTCGCCTCCACCTCATCAAAGGCCGCAAAGCCCTCAATCTCTGGAAACACCGCGCCAAAGCCGTTTTCCCAAAGCGCATCGGCAGAAATCAAAATGCCATCTTGGGCATTGAAAATAATCAGCGCATGGGGGTCATGCCCAGGCGCCGCATGGCACTGCCACTCGGTGCCGTTAACGGTGAGCTTGGCACCCGCTTGAATCACGCCCGTATGGCAAAACGGGGGGCAGTGTTGGCCTGTCGGGGTAAAAGAAAGCGCTTTGGGGTCCCAGTTGTCTACAAAAGCGGCGTGCCCCGGCGGAATTAAAATTTCGAGCTCTGGGTAGGCCGTTTGCAACAGGGCATTGCCCCCACAATGGTCACTATGCAAATGGGTGTTGATGAGGGTGTGAAGCGGCCGATCTGCGAGGTGGTGCGCAAGCAGGGCATGGGTTTGCTCTGCATGCGTCCAATACCCCGAATCAATGAGTACGGATTGCGTTGCATCTTGCAACACAATGTTGTTCGAGGACAGCCAACCGCGTTCGAGGAAAGTGACACCGGGGGGCAAAATAACCATGGGCATTACCCTCATTTTTCAGGGTAGTTTGGATGAAGAAACTTTATATATTTCATTTCTGGCACTAATGAAAATCTATTATGGCTCTAACGTAGACAAACGCGGGGCACTACCATGGGCCCTTCACTTCAACAGCACCTCCCCATGAGCACCGAATACCTCAAAAAAGCAAGCCCTCCCCAAGCCACTATTGACGCCGCTACGGGAGAGACGGTGCAGCGCATGTTGGCTGAGATCAAAGTGCAGGGCTGCGATGCGGTTGAACGTTATGCCCGCGAGCTCGATGGCTACCACGGCAAGATCTTGCTCAGTGAGGCCGATATTGCCGAGTCGGTCAAACGGGTACCGGAGACAGTTCGCGCAGACATTGCCTTTGCCCACCAAAGGGTACGAGACTTTGCCAAGCGCCAACGCGACGCGCTCGGTGAATTTGAGGTGGAGTTGATGAGCGGTTTGGTGGCCGGTCAAAAACTGATTCCTGTGAACACCGCGGGCTGCTACGTTCCCGGCGGCCGCTATGCCCATGCAGCCTCGGCCATCATGAGCGTGTGTACCGCCCACGTCGCGGGCGTGCCCCATATCGTTGCGACTTCACCGGCACACAAAGAGGCGGGCGTCAACCCCGCGATTCTTTACGCCATGCAGCTGTGCGGTGCCCACACTATTTTGGCGCTCGGCGGTGTTCAAGGCATTGCGGCCCTGGCTTACGGCCTGTATGCCAAGGCACCGGCCGACATCATCGTGGGACCAGGCAACCGCTTTGTGGCCGAAGCCAAGCGCACGCTGTTTGGCAGCATCGGGATTGACGTGGTTGCCGGGCCCACCGAGTCGGCCATCATTGCCGATGAGAACGCCGACCCTGAAATTGTTGCTGCCGATTTGGCAGGTCAGGCCGAACACGGGCCCGATTCTCCGGTGTGGCTGTACACCACCTCTCGCGCTTTGGGCGAAAAGGTGATTGCCATCATGCCGCGCGTGATCGCCGCCCTGCCCGAACCCGCCCGCTCCTCGGCCAGCGCTGCGTGGCGGGATTACGGCGAGGTGGTTTATGCGCCAACACGCGAAGAAATTTGCGAGATCAGCGACCGCTATGCCCCCGAACACCTGCAGATTTTGGCCTCCGATTTGGACTGGTGGCTGGGGCGCTTAACCAACTATGGCTCCTTGTTTTTGGGTGAAGAAACCACCGTGGCCTATGGCGACAAATGCGCCGGGCCCAACCACATCTTGCCCACCCGGGGTGCGGCCCGGTATTCGGGCGGCTTGAGTGTTGGCAAGTTCATCAAGACCGTGACCTACCAACGCTTGAACCGCAACGCAAGCCGCGAAGTCGGACAGGTCGCAGCCCGGATTTCCCGTTTAGAAGGCATGGAAGGCCACGCCCGCACCGGTGACATTCGATTGAAAAAGTACTTTCCAGAAGAAAACTTTGAACTCGGTACCCTCCAAGGACACCAACACTGACATGAGCACCACCACAGCCCCACTCCGCTCCACCGATGGCCTGTGGTTTGGCAAAGACCTGAGCCAATCGGAGCCCATTCCCGAAACAGCCATTGCGCAAGCCGTTGCCCTCATGCGCACGGGGCGCTTGCACCGCTACGGCGAACAAGGCTCTGGCACACCCGAGCCGTCCTTGTTGGAGCAAGAGTATGCGGCGTATGTGGGCGCAAAGTACTGCGTGGCGGTCAGCTCGTGTGGCGCGGCCATGTTTTTGGCGCTCAAAGCTTTAGGGGTCCAACCCGGTGACAAGGTCCTCACCAGCAGCTTCACGCTCGCGCCAGTGCCTGGGGCCATTGCCCACGCGGCGGCCTCTGCGGTACTGGTAGAAACGCTGGAGGACTACACCACCGACCTGGCAGATTTAGAGCGCAAAGCTGCCAGCAGCGGGGCCCGTGTATTTTTGCTTTCCCACATGCGCGGTCACTTCACGGACCTGCGTGCCGTGCGCGCGATCTGCGATCGCCATGGCATTGCTTTGGTGGAAGACTGCGCGCACACCATGGGCGCCCGCTGGGACGGCCAACACACCGGAACCTTTGGGCATGTCGGTTGCTTTAGCACCCAAACCTACAAACACATCAATGCAGGTGAAGGTGGCTTGCTGGTCACCAACGACGAGGACGTGGCCGCCCAGGTGATTTTGATGTCGGGCTGCTACATGATGTACGACCAGCACCTGCTGCGGCCCTCGGCCGAGGTATTTGAACGCTGGCGCTATGTCATGCCCAACTTCAGCATGCGCATGTCCAACCTCGCCGCGGCCTTGTTGCGTCCGCAAATTGCGCTGCTTCCGGAGCGCAGTGTGCGCTGGCGAAAAATTTACAGTGACCTCGCCCAAGCCTTTGCAAATACACCCCATCTCACGCTGCCAGTGCGCGATGCGCGTGAAGATTTCGTTCCCAGCTCCATTCAGTTTTCGCTGGATTTATCCCCAGCACAGATCGAACACTTTTTGGCCGAGTGCGCCTTGCGCGGCTTGTACATCAAATGGTTTGGCTTGCGCATTCCAACCGCCTTCACCAGCCACTTTGGCCACTGGCACTACCTGCCCGAACAAGCGCCCATGCCCAAGTCGCAAAGCGTGCTGCGCCAGTTGCTTGACCTGCGCACGCCCCTCTCGCTCACAGCTGATGACTGCCGCTTGATTGGTCAGATCGTGCACGTTGCCGCCAGCGCAGCCGCAGCACACTCGGTTGGCACTTAGCCCAAAAAAACTTCCATGAAACCAAGCCCACACCCAAGCTTTGCGCCCGAGCAAACCCTAGACCCTGCCGATTGGGATGCCTTTCGCGCGCAAGCCCACCGCATGCTCGATGCAGCAGTCGACCGCATGGCAAGGTACCGCGAAGGCCCTGTTTGGAACCCGTTTCCTCCCGCACTGCAAGCGCACTACCAAGTGGCTTTACCCGCTGAGGGCATAGGCGCACAAGCGACCCAAGACCACCTGGCCGCCTTGCTGCCCTATGGCGTAGGCAACACCCATCCGCGGTTTTTTGGCTGGGTGCATGGCTCGGGAACACCGAGCAATTTGATGGCAGATATCACCGCTGCGGCCCTCAATGCCAACCTCGGTGGGCGCGACCACGGCGCGATGTATGTGGAAAAACAGGTCGTGCATTGGTGTCGTGAACTTTTTGAATTCCCAAGCACTTCCAGCGGCCTGATTGTCAGCGGCACATCGATTGCAACCGTCATCGCTCTCAAAGCCGCGCGGGACCGCTGCTTTGATTTCAGCAGCCGAAAAACCGGCTTGCAACAAAGCACCTTGGGCCCCTTGGTGGGCTATACCTCCGAACAAACCCATTCTTGCGTGGCCAGAGCCTTTGACATTTTGGGCTTGGGCTCGGACGCCCTGCGCAAAATTGCAGTCAACGAAC
>CANJNX010000042.1 GCA_947475495.1 Comamonadaceae bacterium
CGGTAGCTACCGTAGATCAGGCCGCGGAACATGTGCATGTACACCACAACAAAGAACGCCGAGGCGCCGGTTGAGTGCATATAGCGAATGAGCCAGCCCCAAGGGACATCGCGCATGATGTATTCGACAGAACCAAACGCCAAAGCAGCATCGGGCTTGTAGTGCATCACCAAGAAAATTCCTGTGACGATTTGAATCACCAACACCAACAGTGCAAGAGACCCAAAGATATAGAAAAAGTTGAAGTTTTTCGGAGCGTAATACTGCCCCAGGTGATCGTTGTAAAGCTTGCTTAATGGAAATCGGTTGTCGACCCAGTTCAGCAATTTTTCGCCAGCGGGCGCGTTCGGAGATATTTCTTTCATTTCAGACATGGGGTACTCCGAATCAGGCTTGGGTATCTTCGCCAATCAGCAGTTTGCTGTCGGAGAGGTACATGTGTGGCGGAATTTCCAAGTTGTCTGGCGCAGGCTTGTTTTTGTACACGCGTCCTGCCATATCAAAGGTCGATCCGTGGCATGGGCAGAGGAAACCGCCTTTCCAGTCATCCGGCAATGAGGCTTGAGCGCCGAGTTGAAATTTATCGGAAGGCGAGCAACCCAAGTGGGTACAAATACCGACTGCGACGAGAAACTCGGGCTTGATAGAGCGGCCTTCGTTACGTGCGTACACCGGGGTGAACTCGTCTTGCTTGCGCTTGGATTCAGGGTCTGCGAGTTGGCTATTGAGCGAGTTCAAAGTCGCCAACTGCTCCGGCGTGCGCCGAACAATCCATACAGGCTTGCCGCGCCACTCCACCGTTATTTTTTCACCGGGTTTGATCGCGGAAATATCGACTTCAACCGCTGCACCCGCTGCTTTGGCGCGCTCGGAGGGCTGAAATGTGCTTACAAAAGGAACGGCGGTTGCTGCTGCACCAACGATACCGGTGCAGGTAGACGCAATAATCCAAGTCCGTTTACTGGGGTCTGCCGGCGTGTTGCCAGCGAGGGTGTCACTCATGAGAATCCTCAAGAAAAATCACTACTAGGGAAGAAAGCTATTGTAGCGGAGAGCAAAGTCAGGCTAGCTTGACGGCCATTCGCACGGCTGCAAGCAAACTAGCGGCATCCGCAAGCCCCTTTCCAGCGATGTCAAAAGCGGTGCCGTGGTCTGGACTGGTTCGCACCAAGGGAAGGCCTAAAGTAACGTTTACCCCTTGCTCGACGCCCAAATACTTCACAGGGATCAGCCCTTGGTCGTGGTACATCGCAATAACCACATCAAATTCAGCCAATCTGTCGGGGCTTGAACGCGCTCGCATAAAAACGGTATCGGGTGCCCACGGGCCACTGGCGTCGCAGCCTTGGGACTGGGCCGCCTGGATGGCTGGTGCAATCACGTCGATTTCTTCTCGCCCAAACAGGCCTCCTTCCCCCGCGTGGGGGTTCAAGCCTGCCACGGCAATGCGGGGTTTGCGCCCGAGCATCACAGTGAGGGCGTGGTGGGTGATTTGAATGGTTTGCAACACCTTGTCATACGTCACCGCCGCCAAGGCCTCTCTTAATGACAAATGGATGCTGACCAACACCGTTCGCAGCTCCTCATTGGCCAGCATCATGCGAACGGGCATGCCTGCAATCGGCTGATTCACGTGCTGCGCTGCCAGGGCTTGCAAAAGTTCGGTGTGCCCGGGGTAGTGGTGGTAGGGCGCTCCTGCAGCTGCCAGCGCTTCTTTGTGGATAGGCGCCGTCACCAGGGCTGCAATGTCACCACGCAGTGCAGCTTGCGCAGCCCAAGTGATGCAACGCCCGGCAAACTCCCCTGCCAATGGACTCACAACTCCCCAAGAAACTGGCCCCAAAGGTTGCCCCACTTGCATTACAGGAATGGTCTGAGGGGCGCGTGTAAGCACTTCTGGCGCTTGGGTGATGCGAGCCACTTTCCAAGGCAGGGTGTCTTTTTTGTCAATCCATGCACACGCCGCTTGCATCACAGCGAGGTCTCCGGCCACAAAACAGTTGCGCATCAAGACGGGCTCCTGCGCAAAGGCCTTGGCAATGATTTCAGGCCCAATGCCGGCAGCGTCGCCCATGGTGAGGGCAATCCATGGATTTTTTGTTCCTTGCAACGATGAATTCAGCGCACTCATGCCGGATTCTCAATATCAATAAATACATGGGCTATGTCCATCTGCTGCGCCACATGCGCCGCCAATGCAGGCGCACCGTAACGCTCGCTGGCATGGTGGCCACAGGCCAAAAACGCCACCCCGCATTCACGGGCGTAGTGGGCTTGTGGCTCAGAAATTTCACCTGTTAAGAATGCATCGACACCTGCGGCAATGGCCGCTTCAAAATAGCCTTGCGCGCCCCCTGAGCACCAAGCGACGCGCCGGATCGGGCCAGGCCGTCCTGCAACCAGCTGAACTGTGCGGCCCATCACCGCATGCACATGCTCCGCGAGCGCTTGCGCACTGGAAAAACCGGGGGCAGCTGGCGTTCCTTGCCAGCCTAACTGCTGCTCTCCAAATCGGCCATCCCCCACAAAACCCAAGCGCTCACCCCACTGCGCGTTGTTGCCCCACAGAGGGTGGGCGTCGAGCGGCAAGTGGTAGGCATACAGGTTGATGTCATGGGCCAACAACAAAGCGAGACGCTTACGCATCCAACCCGTGACACACCCATCTTGACCACGCCAAAACAGGCCGTGGTGCACAAAAATGGCGTCTGCTTGCTCCGCGATGGCGGCCTCAATAAGTGCCTGGCTGGCGGTCACGCCAGAGACGATTTTTCGGATCTCCGCCCGACCTTCCACCTGCAGTCCATTGGGGCCGTAGTCCTTGAAACGCTCAGGCTCAAGCAAGGCATCAAAAGCAAGGAGGAGTTCTTGGCGATTTGTCATTGGCTGATTATCCGACCACTTGGCGTAGAAAATGCAATTCCCCATTTTGCGAGAGTCCCGCGCCTACAATTTAGCTCTTGGCTGCCCCGGGGTGCAGCGTCTAACGGACAACGCAATGAATCGTTTTTGGCTTTTGTTTTCTCAAACTGTCACCGTGCTTGTGGCGGCCTTTTTTGTGGTGACTACTTTAAAGCCCGAATGGACCCGACCCACAGCTCCGCCAAACAGCACTGTTGCGATGTTAGAAGCCCCAGCAACGCTTTTCAATGACGCTCCCCACGGAAGTTTTCGCTTGGCTGCAAAAAGAGCTTCCCTCGCCGTTGTCAGCATCAGCACCCGCAAGGACGCCCGAAAAAACAAACTCGGAACCGATCCCTGGTTGCGCTTTTTCAACGGCGAGCCCGATAACGCACCTTCGGGCGGCTTAGGCAGCGGCGTGATTGTGAGCAGCAGTGGCTATATTTTGACCAACAACCATGTGATCGAAGGAGCGGATGGAATAGAAGTGGTCTTGAACGACGGACGGCGTTCGCAGGCGAAAGTCATTGGTACCGACCCCGACAGCGATCTTGCTGTTCTCAAAATAGAACTCGACAAACTCCCTGTCATCGTTTTGGGTGACTCAGACGCATTGCAAGTGGGCGACCAGGTATTAGCGATTGGCAATCCCTTTGGCGTAGGCCAAACGGTCACCAGCGGCATTGTGAGTGCGCTTGGGCGCAATCAACTGGGTATCAACACCTTTGAAAACTTCATCCAAACCGATGCAGCGATCAACCCAGGCAACTCCGGTGGCGCTTTGGTGGATATTCAGGGCAATTTACTGGGCATCAACACCGCGATTTACTCCCGATCCGGGGGTAGCATGGGGATTGGTTTTGCCATTCCGATAGCCACCGCAAAGCAAGTCCTCGAGAGCCTCGTGAAGGATGGCAAGGTAACGCGTGGCTGGATTGGCGTGGAGCCCAATGACCTTTCGGTTGAACTGGCCGAGGCCTTTGATACAGCCACCAGCAGCGGCGTCATCATCACGGGTGTTTTGCAAAACGGCCCGGCAGCACAGGCTGGAATACGACCGGGGGACATCATCCTCACGATTGAGACCAGCCCCATACAGAACGTTACACAGATGTTGGCCAAGGTCGCTGGCTTGGCGCCTGGCAAAAGCGTCACGTTTACGGTTCAGCGCAAGCAGCAAAAACTGGCACTCAACGTGACACCAGGAACCCGGCCTAAACCCAGAGCCTTAGTGCCTTAGTGCCTTAACAAGGGCTAACTACCCGCACTCGCGTTGGTTTCTTCTTTTGCCACCGGGTCGTTGCTCTCGTCGGCTTCATCCAAGGGCGCCGTTGTGTGGCGAATGAAAAACTGGGCGGACCAAATGCCGATCTCGTACAAGATACACATGGGCACCAGCAGTGCCAACATAGACACAGGATCAGGCGGCGTCACCAGGCCTGCCACCGCTGCGGCTGCCACCACAAAATACGACCTGAATTTCTTCAGTTGCTCTACTGAAACGATTTTCACTCGGGCCAATATCACCACCACGATGGGCACTTCAAAGGCCACGCCAAAAGCAATGAACATGGTGATCACGAAATCAAGATAGGCTTCGATATCAGGGCTCACGGCCACAGAAATAGGCGCCATTTTCTGAATCGCTGGGAAGGCCTGCCCAAATACAAAGAAGTAGCAAAATGCAGCGCCGGTGTAAAAAAGCAAGGTGCTCGCCGCCAACAAGGGCATCACCAATTTTTTCTCGTGGCGGTACAAACCGGGTGCAACAAAAGCCCATATTTGGTAAAGAATCCAAGGCAAGGCCACTGCGATAGCGGCCATGACAGAAACTTTGATGGGCACCAAAAAGGGCGACACCACCCCCACCGCGATCATCTTGGAACCTTCTGGCAAGGAGCGAACCAAGGGCATGGCCAGGTAGTCATACAACTGCGACGGACCGGGATAAAACACCAACACCAAAAAAACGATCGCTATCCCATAAATAGCTTTGAGCAAGCGATCGCGCAGTTCAAACAGATGCTGGACAAACGGTTGTTCTGTGCCTTTGAGCTCATCGTCTGTGGATTGGGGTTCGGTCATGGATTCACTTTAGGAGGCCGAAAACGCGCAACACGGGCCGCGCCTGACAAAGCTTTGGTTCGCAAGCCCTCTCGGGCTTTGTACCAGCGAGGGGTCACGTTGATTTTGATGCGCCAACGTTTTTTAACGTTTCTGTAGGGTGTTGTATAAGGCTCGGTGAGCGGCTCTCCTGCCAGTTGAATCGCTTCGCTCCACTGGGCTTCGAATTCACTGGACGTCGTTTGAATGGAGTTTTCAACCTCTTTACCAGCGCCCTCTACCGCTTCTTTCATCTTCTTGAGTGCGTCGAGGTCCATCGAGCGATTGACCTCTTCTTTCACATCGGCCACATAGCGACGCGCCCGCCCCAAGAGCGCGCCAAGCGTTTTTGCTAATCCAGGGAGCTTGTCAGGGCCGATGACGATCAGGGCGATTCCGCCCACTATCGCCAGCTTGGTTACCCCAATATCAAACACGAGGATGCATCTCGGGAACGAAGAAAGTCAAAAGACGCGAAGGCTCAAAGCTTCGGTTTGGCTTCTACGTCAATGGCATCTTTACTTGCAGCAGGCGCAGGGGCTGCGGTGTTGGCCGTGACTTGCTGAGCAGGCGCCTCGGCTGCCTTTTCATCACCTTGCTTCATACCGTCTTTGAAACCCTTGACTGCTCCGCCCAAATCAGCGCCGATGTTGCGCAATTTTTTGGTGCCAAAAATAACCACAATGATGACCAAAAAAATGATCAGGTGTGTTGTTGATAAACCCATGTTGATTTCTCCTAAGGAATGTACCGAATTCTAGCTTGCACTAACCGCGCAACCAAGGACGTGATCCGCCCATCACGTGAAAGTGCAGGTGCCGCACTTCCTGACCGCCCTCGGCTCCAGTATTGGTTACCAAGCGATAACCCCCATCCGGATAAGGGTTACAGCCCTCTTGTAAAGCCAATTTCGGCACCAAGCCCATCATGCGCCCAAGCAAGCCTTGGTGTTGCTCAGTCACGTGCGCCATCGACGGGAGATGGTGTTTAGGAATGATTAAGAAATGCACTGGTGCCCATGGCGCGATGTCATGAAACGCGTAAATTTCATCGTCTTCGTATACCTTGCGCGAGGGAATCTGGTGGCTTGCAATTTTGCAAAACAGGCAATCGGGATCGTGCTGCGGTTGGATCATGGCTCTAACTTCTCTCTGGCAAGGGCTTTGCGAAGCGCTTTTTCTTCCATTCCACTCGTGCCTTCGCGGCGCTCCAATTCAGCAATGACCTGCGCTGGGGTTAAACCGTAATGGGCTAAGGCAATCAGAGTATGGAACCACAAATCGGCGACTTCATAAATGACTTTGGACTTGTCTGCCCCATGGTCTACATCCTTGGCGGCCATCACCACCTCGGTGGCCTCTTCGCCAATTTTTTTGAGGAAGGCGTCTGGCCCTTGGTCCAGCAAACGCGCCACGTAACTAGATTGCGGATCACCTCCATTGGCCACTTTGCGGCTTTCAATCACTGTGGCCAGGCGCATCAATGCGTCTGCGGTCGAGGAAAGGGGTGGGGAAGTGAGGGACATGGTGTTACTTATAGATGGTGTCAGGATTTTTCAAAACAGGGTCCACACTGTGCCATTGGCCGTCTTTTAAAACACTGAAAAAGCAAGAATGGCGTCCCGTATGACAGGCAATGCCTGGCGTATGGCCTTCTTGGGTGACGGTTAGCAAGACTACGTCGTTGTCGCAGTCGATACGAATCTCATGAACCGTTTGAATATGGCCCGACTCCTCGCCCTTGAACCACAGCTTGTTGCGCGAACGGCTGAAGTACACCGCCCTTTTCAGCTCGGCCGTCTTTTGCAACGCCTCGCGGTTCATCCAGGCGAACATCAACACGTCGCCGGAGCCTTGTTCTTGGGCAATGACCGGCACCAGGCCTTTGTC
>CANJNX010000043.1 GCA_947475495.1 Comamonadaceae bacterium
CTTGACTTTGCCAAAGAAAAAGGCTGGCGCCAAAAGAACGATCCGGTGCAACTGGCCATTTACTCCGACACCTTGCAATCGTTTCGCTTGGCCGCACAAGGCAAAACCCAGGGACGCCAGCCGCCGCAGGAACTGCGCGAGCGCATTGACACCTACTTTGATCCCTTGCCGTTTTGGTACGCGCCGCTTGAAGAAGATGCCACCGATTTAGCGGCCTATCCTTTGAACGCGATCACCCAGCGCCCCATGGCGATGTACCACTCTTGGGATTCGCAAAATGCCTGGCTGCGACAAATCCACAGCCACAACTATTTGCACGTGAACCCCCTCACCGCCAAAGACGCCGGCATTTTGGATGGCGGTTGGGCGTGGGTGGAAAGCCAGTGGGGTCAGGTGCGTTGCATGATCCGTTACAGCGAGGCGGTTGAACCCGGCACGGTATGGACCTGGAACGCCATTGGCAAAGCCGATGGCGCGTGGCAACTCGCCCCGGGTGCTGACGAAGCACGCAAAGGCTTTTTGCTCAACCACCTCATTTCTGAAGAGCTGCCTTTGGGCGACCACGGAAAAACCATCAGCAACTCCGACCCCATCACCGGCCAAGCCGGTTGGTATGACGTGCGGGTGCGCATTCGCCCGGCAGAACCTGATGAGACCGCAGAGACTTTTCCGCAAATGAACACCATGCCCAGCGTGCCGGGTGTGGTGGGCAAAGCGGCCAGCGTCTTGACGTACTTTGCGGGCAAGAAAAAAGCAGGAGGAAAAACACCATGATTCAATGGCTGAAAGACCTGATGCAAACGCATTTGGTGGAAGACACTCCGGCAGGGCGCGCTCCCGAGACTGCGCCCAAGCGGGTTCGCGCCGAACAGGGCGAGACATTGGCCAAACAATTGGCCTTGGTGATTGACCTCAATGTGTGCGTGGGCTGCCATGCCTGTGTCACCTCGTGCAAACAATGGAACACCTCCGGTAGTGCCGGACCCTTGGCCGATTTGGCACCGTATGCCGCCAACCCGACAGGCACCTTTTTTAACCGCGTTCAAACCTACGAGTCAGGTGAATTTCCCAACACCGACACCATTCACTTTCCTAAAAGCTGCTTGCACTGCGAAGACCCGCCGTGTGTTCCGGTGTGCCCCACCGGCGCGAGCTACAAGCGCGCCGAAGACGGAATCGTTTTGGTGGATTACGACAAGTGCATTGGCTGCAAATACTGCGCATGGGCGTGTCCTTATGGCGCCCGCGAATTAGACGAAGAGCGCCAGGTGATGACCAAATGCACGCTGTGCGTGGACCGCATTTATGACGAGCTGCTGCCAGAGGCAGACCGCCAACCGGCGTGCGTGAAAGCCTGCCCCACCAACGCGCGTTTGTTTGGTGACGTGAAAGACCCAGACTCTGACGTCTCCAAAGCCATTCGCGAACGCGGCGGTTACGCGCTGATGCCGGAGTGGGAAACCCAACCGGCCAATATGTATTTGCCGCGGCACATCACCCCTTCGTCTCAAGGCTAGCCCGCTATGCATCCGGCTTTTTCGATTCTCTTTTTCACCACCTTGGCGGGCGCTGCCCAAGGCCTGATCGTGGCGCTGGCTGTTGCCTTGCTGTGTGGCGTTCCAATGGGCAGGGAGTTTTTCTTGCAGGCATTGGCTTTGGGCGAAGTGCTTTTGGTCGCGGGCTTGGTGGCCTCGTTTTTTCATTTGGGCCACAAGATGCGGGCCTGGCGCGCGGTGCTGATGTGGCGCACGTCTTGGATGTCGCGCGAAGTGATCGTGATGCCTGCATTTATCGGTTTGGTCGCTGTGTGGTGGTTGGCTTTAGCCTTGCATGTGCAAGGCTTTGTCATGCAGGTCTTGCCTGTCGTGGTGATTGTGGGCGCCTTGGTCCTGTGGTACTGCACGGCCATGATTTACGCGTGCTTGCGATTTATCCGTGAGTGGGCGCACCCCTTGACGGTGTGGAATTTTGTGTTGATTGGTTTGTCTTCGGGTGCGGTGTTGGCTTGCGCCTTGGCCGCTTCTTACGATGAGCAGGCCTTACTCTCCCTGGCGGGCCCGTGTGCGCTGGGGCTCACGCTGTTGGCGGGTGCGGTGCGCTGGCTTAGCCTGCGGCGCAATGCCACTTTGGTGCCTGTATCCACTTTGCAATCTGCTACAGGAATTTCAGCGAAGCGCTTGGTGCAAAAGTCCATGGGCATGTCCGCCGGGGCTTTTAACACCCGTGAGTTTTTTCACGGCGCAAGCCTCGCCGTAGTGAAAAATACCAAATGGTTTTTTATTGTCGGATTGTTTGTCGCGCCAGCGCTTTTGGCCTTGTGGGCGATCACGCACAACATTCCTTCGCTGTGGCCCGTGATTGCTTTAATGCAGGCCAGCGCACTCATTCCAGAGCGGTGGTTTTTCTTCGCCCAAGCGCAGCATCCGCAAAACTTGTACTACCAGACGGTGTCTTAGTTGGGTGTCGCCTTTGTGCGCAGATTTCTCCAGAAGACCTATATTGTTGAGTTGGGCATCAAGTAGCACCTTGGCAGGTGCCACCCCTATTTCGACTTTTTATTGAAGGTTCTTTATGCGAAAAAGTATTCTGCGGGGAATTGCCTCGCTATGTTTTTTATCATTCTTTAATTTTGGATCAGCGGTGGCAGAAGACAACCATATTGACACAATCCGATCGGATGCGCCCGAACTTGCAAAATACGGCAAGTTCAATGTTGGAGTTAAAACGCTTAAGGTGGTTAACCCCAAGCAACTGGACATTGTTAAATTCAAAGCTGGGGCACCGATGCCTCTGTATGACCGACCGCTTACTTTGGAGGTTTGGTACCCTTCGCAACTCGCACCAGGACAACTTCCTACGGGCCAATACAAAGCGATTACACGAGACGGAAAAACTGAAGTTACGCTTTTGGGTCGTGGCGTACGCGATAGTTCCCCAGATACAAAAAGTGGCCCATACCCACTTTTGATTATCTCTCACGGTTATCCTGGAAATCGATTTCTGTTAAGTCACCTTGCAGAAAACTTAGCGAGTAAAGGGTATGTCGTTGTTTCCATTGACCATACAGATAGCACCTATGACAACCAGGCGGCTTTTGGCAGTACATTGTTAAATAGGCCACTAGATCAGCTTTTTGTGCTCAATGAAATGGCGCGTCTTAATGCAACTGACGCCACCTTGAAAGGCATGATTAATGCTGATCAAACGGGACTGATCGGTTATTCGATGGGTGGGTACGGCGTAGTCAACACCTTGGGCGGTGGTTTTACGGCTGCCAGTGTGGGTTTTACTTGGGGGACGCCTGACGGGGCGTTAGCGGTTCGTCAGTCTGGCAATCCTGCGCACACAGCCAGTATGGACAAGCGGATAAAAGCCGCCGTTGCATTTGCCCCTTGGGGATGGAATGCTGGATTTTGGGATGCGGCAGGTTTAGCAGGGATAAAAACGCCCGTGTTTTTTGTTGCTGGAAGTGTGGATAACGTTTCAGGGTATTCGCCTGGCGTGAGAAACATTTTTGAAGCCAGCGTTAACGCACCACGTTATCTTCTAACGTTTGAAAATGCCAACCACAATGCTGGAGCACCTATACCCGCGCCAAAAGAAACGTGGACTCCAGTTTCCACACTTAATTTTGTTCCCGCTGAGCATTACAGCGATCCCGTTTGGGACAACGCGCGGATGAACAATATTGCACAACATTTTGCAACTGCCTTTTTAAACAAGTATTTAAAAGCAGATGCGGCTATGGACCCTTTTCTCAACGTGACCGAGAATGCAAAAGACGGCAAATGGTCAGCGGAAAAGGACGGCCAATTGAAAGCGGACCATACTTACTGGAAAGGATTTTCACAAAGTACAGCAGTTGGACTAAAACTAGAGCATCGCAAGCCCTAGTTGCCCACCCGAGTATCCGAGCGCCCAAAAACCCAACTCAATCCTAGGCCCAACGATTGTCCGCTGGACTGCAAAGCCAGTGGGCTGCTCATGTTGGCTCCTAGGTTGTATTGGTCTTGCCGCGCGTAGGCAAACAGCCGGAGATCGGGGCTGAGGTTTTTGCTGCTGCTGAGACTGGCACGTATTCCGATGATTCCGGCTTGGGCCTCAAAGGCGGGGCGTTGTGCGGTGGCATAGGCTTGCGGTACCCCATAAAAATACTGGTTGAGTTGCGCATCGCCCCAGACCAAACCACCACTGGCCGACAGGCTCCAGCCGCCTGCGATATCGCGCGTCTCCCACACCAAAGACGGTTGAAATGCAAAACCTTGTGAACGCAGCCCGCCATTGAGCTCGAACACACCGCGCACAGGTATTTCTAAACCCAAGCGGGATCCAGGCTGGGGTTTTGCCAAGGTTACTTTCAAGACAGGGCCAAATTCCAGCAAAGTTCCTAAATCTGACATGCCTTGGCGAACCGCAATGTCCGCAGAGCTTGCAGGTAAGGAGCCAGTAAAACCCACATCCAGCTCAACATCGGGCCCCATCATCATCCGAGCCCCGATGCCGCCACGGTCTACCCTAAAAACATCGCCGCGGTAAATGAAATAAGGCAGGGCCAAGGTCCGCGTTAGGCGCTCAGCCGAGCCCGGGTAGGCGGGGCTGGAAAGTGAACCCCCAAAAATGCCCACTTCCCACAAGGGAAGCCCATCGTCTTGGGCTTGCACGCTGGCCGTAAAAAGCAATGCCGTTGTGAGCGCGAGAGGAGTGCCAAGTGAGCGCGGCGGGGTCAATAAATGCATGGCGGTCCGTAAAATGAAATGGTGTTTTTTATCAGGGCTTGAGCCTATCACAGGGGTGTTTAAGGCCTTTCTTAGCCAAACAATTGGCCTCGCGCAGCGTCTGTGATTGCGACCACGCAAGGATGCGTGATGCGCCGCTCTACCGACACCGCAAAAAACTCTTCGACCAACTCCTCTGTGCGTCCAATCAGTTGAACGCCATACTGCGCCATCGTTTCTTCCTCCATCACCGTGGGAACCATGAAAACGCCGCGCCCTTCCCTGCCAAAGGCGGTCATGAGGGCGCCATCATCAAACTCCCCGACAACGCGGGGTGTGATGGCGTGGCGGGTAAACCAGGCCTCGAGCTGTTGGCGCACCGACGAATGGGCGCCTTGAATCAGCATGGGGACGTTGCTCAAGCATGCAGGAAATTTTCCTTGGAGTTGCTTGGCCAATGCGGGGGAACTCAAAAAGCTCATGGTGCTGCGACCCAAGGGATGGTTAAAGGCTCGCACGTTGATGCGCCGAGACATCGGCTCATCGGCAATGACAAGGTCTAAGCGGTTCAAGGCCAGTTGGGCCAGTAACTCCGCGAATTTGCCTTCGCTGCAAATCATGCGAACGCGCTCACCCACGCTGAGTGCTGGTTCGAGCAAGCGGTAAGCGACCGATTTGCTCACCGAGTCCGCCACCCCAACCCGAAACTCCAACACCTTCTCACCACCATGGGCTTGGCGCACCGCAGTTTCTAACTCATTGCCGAGCGTAAAAATTTGGTCGGCGTACGCCAAGGCAAGTCGCCCGTCCTCGGTCAGCTCTAAATTGCGGCCGCGTTTTTGAAACAATTTGCGCCCAAGCCACTCTTCTAGCAAATGAATTTGCCCTGACAGGGTTTGGGGGGTGGTGTGCAGCTGTTCGCCCGCCCGCATCACACCGCCGGCTTTGGCTGTGACCCAAAAGTAATGCAAATGTTTAAAGTTCATACGCGCATAGCTCCTCAGAAGTTCAAAATACTTCGTTTAAAACGAAGTGAAATAGTCATAAATACGAATTTACACGAAGCATAAACCCTTTTAAAGTCGGATTTCTTTAGCCCAAGGTGGGCGTTTTTGGAGCACCATATGCGTCTAAGTACCCGCGGCCGGTTTGCAATTACCGCCATGATTGATTTGGCTTTGCGTGACCCGCACAGCCCCGTTCCTTTGAGTGAGTTGGCCTTGCGCCACGGCATATCCCTGTCCTACCTGGAACAGGTATTTGCCAAGTTGCGCCAACATGGTTTGGTGGAGAGTACGCGCGGACCCGGCGGCGGTTATGCCTTGGGCTTTCGCGGAGATTCGATTTCGGTGGCCGATATCGTGACGGCCATTGAAAGCGACGAGCCCAGCCCCGCCATCGACGCGCGCAAAGGGGCTCAGGATGTTCCTGATATGACGGAGGCCTTGTGGGAGCAGTTGCACACAGCCCTCATGGCCCACATGCGTACGATCACTTTGAAAAGCTTAGCCGTTGACCAAAGCGCCAAAGGTTTTCAAGTGCCTGCCCGTAAAAGCACCAAAAAAGGCATTTTGAAAAAACCCGTGGCACCTGCTTTACGAACCAACGCGCCCAACTCTGTTTTTGCGCTGGGCCAGTGGTTGCCAGCGCGCGGTTAAATCCCTGACCACAGTGCGGGTAGCTTGGGCAGGGTTTGCAATACCTGGCCCAAAGCACCGCTGTGAACCAGTGCGCTGGCGTGGGCAATATCGGGCGCCAAGTAGCGGTCCTGGTCCATGGCGGGAATGTCGCTACGCAGCAGGGCGTGCACTTGTTCTAAAGCGGTCGAACTTTGCAGGGGCCGTAAAAAATCGATTCCCTGCGCAGCCGCTAACAACTCAATGCCCAAAATATGCCCGGTGTTGCTGACCATGGCTTGCAAGCGCCGCGCCGCAAAGGTGGCCATAGAGACATGGTCTTCTTGGTTGGCGCTGGTGGGCAAGCTGTCCACACTGGCGGGATGGGCCAAGGATTAGTTTACAGAGGCCAAGGCGGCGGCAGAGACATGCGCAATCATGAAGCCGCTGTTGAGGCCCGCATCGGCCGTTAAAAAGGGTGGCAGCCGCGACACGCTGCTGTCAATCAGCATGGCAATGCGGCGCTCTGCAATGGCGCCTACTTC
>CANJNX010000044.1 GCA_947475495.1 Comamonadaceae bacterium
ACTTTCAACGTGTCGAAGCCAACACCACTTTGCACATGAAAGTGCCATTGCACTTCAGCGGCGAAGAAAATTCTCCTGCGGTGAAGTTGGATGCGTGCTTGATTAACCATGTGGTTACCGAACTCGAAGTGGCGTGCTTGCCTGCCGACTTGCCTGAGTTCATCGCGGTGGATCTGAGCGCGTTGAAGAAAGGTACTTCTTTGCATGCCAAAGACCTGACCTTGCCCAAAGGTGTTTCTGCTGTCGTTCGCGGCAAAGAAAATCCGGTCATCGTCTCCGTGGTCGCGCCTGCGGCTGAGGTGGTTGAAGCCCCCGTGGCTGCAGCAGCACCTGCTGCCAAAGGCAAAGCCAAGAAATAAGCCCACGCTTTTTCTGCTTCAAAGGCCTGCCCCTGTGATGGGGGCAGGCCTTGTTGCTTTGCGCAACCCACTTTTCGTCTACCATCGCATCCATGATTAAATTGATCGCAGGCCTTGGCAATCCTGGCCCCGAATACGAAAACACCCGCCACAACGCAGGATTTTTATTCTTGGACGCGGTTGCACGCGAACTCAAAGCATCGTGGACCATGGACAAGAGTTACCACGCCTTGGTAGCCCGAACTTTGGTACAAGGAGAGACGGTTTGGCTGCTCAAGCCGCAAACCTTTATGAACCTCTCGGGCAAGTCCGTCTCTGCACTCTCCCGGTTTTTCAAAGTGAAACCCGATGAAATCTTGGTGGTCCACGACGAGCTCGACATTGCGCCAGGCGAGGCCAAGCTTAAATTTGGCGGTGGCCATGCAGGCCACAACGGGCTGCGCGACATTCACGCCCAACTCGCAACAGGCGACTACTGGCGCCTGCGCCTTGGCATTGGCCACCCCGGCGACAAATCAGAAGTCGCCAACTGGGTATTGAAAAAACCGTCGCTTGACCACCGGATTGCTTTAGAGCAATGCATCGACAGGTCCCTCAAGGCCCTGCCCGCTTTGCTGGCCGGCGATATGACCCAAGCCACGATGTTGATCCACACCAGCAAACCGCCCAGACCGAAACCGCCTGTTCCTCCCAAGCCCGAACTTGGGGCCCCAGAGGGTCCCCACAGCGAGACTGCGCCTTCCGTCAAACCATGAAAATGATCAAACATGCTGTCTTGGTAATTTTTTTCTGCGCGAGTCTGGGAAGTGCTTCTGCACAGACTCCCGTGTACAAATGCGCCAACCATTACAGCGACACGCCGTGCCCCCAGGCGATAGTCGTCGACGCCAGTGATACGCGAAGTTCGACACAAAAATTGCAAGCGGATGCGTCTGTCAAAAGTACCGCCGCAGCGGGAAAAGAACTAGAGAAAAAACGCCTTACTCAAAATGCTATAGCAGCAAAAGCAGCACCACTCCAGCGGACCAACAAAACACGTCCGGAGCCTAAAAAAGCACCGCTTGTCGTTCTCAAAAAACCCAAACTTCAAACCAAAGAGAAGTCAGACGCTTTTGTAGGCCAAGTCCCTCAGACTAAGAAAGCCTCGCCCTAAGTTGCAGCAGTCGATTGCAAGCGACGGTATTTTTCCCACAGGGTTTCGCGGTCTTCTACAAATTCAGGGTGAATTGGAATGCAGGCTACGGGGCAGACTTGCACACACTGGGGCTCATCGAAATGGCCCACGCACTCGGTGCATTTATGGGGGTCAATTTCGTAAATTTCTTTACCCATGTAAATAGCGTCGTTGGGGCACTCGGGTTCGCAAACGTCACAGTTGATGCATTCATCGGTAATGATCAAAGCCATGGCGAGACTTTCAAGACGCTGTTTGCACTTTGGCCCGCATACGCACCCATACCGCAGGGGCAACAAACTGCGCAGCGTCCCCTTTGAGCAAGGCGATTTCTCGGACCAAGGTGCTCGAAATGTGCTGATAACGCGTATCGGGCGTTAAAAATACCGTATCGAGTTCGGGCACCAAGGCCCGGTTCATGCCAGCGAGTTGGCTCTCGAAGTCAAAATCGGTCACACTGCGCACCCCGCGCACCATGGCTGTTGCGCCATGAAGCCGTGCAAACTCTGTCACCAAACCAGAAAACGGCAGGACCTCGATGTTGCCCAAAGGCTGAACAACTTCTCTGACGCAATCGAGCCGCTCTTCCAAAGAAAATAGCGTTTTCTTGTGGTGCGCTTGCGCCACGGCGACGATCACCGTACCAAACAATGCGGCCGCGCGGCGAATGATGTCTTGGTGGCCCAAGGTGATCGGATCGAATGTTCCAGGGTAAATCGCAATAGGAGAAGAAGCCATGGATGAACTCCTGTTCAAGGCGCGAGCGCGGGCGTTAAGACGTGGGCATGCACTGCACCGGCCTTGAGGTAGCGGTGAACCGCCAAACCCAAAGGCGCTAATTGTGCATCGCTCCATGCCGTGGGAGACTCTAAATACACAAACCCGTCCACGGCCACAGCGCGACTCGCTGCTGCAAGCGCGGGTTCAACCAATGCCGAGTCAAAAGGCGGGTCAATAAAAATCACATGCAAGCTCGCAGGTGTTGCTTGGCGCAACGATGCAACGCCGTCACCGCGCAAAACATGCACTTGCGTGGCTGCCAATTGGGTTTGGGTTGCTTTGAGCTGCTCAATCAATGCGCTGTCTTGCTCTACCACGATCACATCGGCAGCACCCCGTGAAGCGGCCTCAAACCCCAACGCGCCTGTTCCTGCAAAAACGTCCATGCAGCGCAGTCCGCGCATATCTTGGCCTAACCAGTTGAACAATGTTTCCCGCACCCGATCCGGGGTAGGCCGCAGGCCTGGCTTGTCAGCTACCTTGAGCTTGGTTCGCTTCCACTGCCCACCAATAATTCGAACTTCATGGCTGCGTTGAATTTGGGGCCCATGCTTGTGGACTGGCACACGTGGCTTTTTCGTTTTCATGGGCGTATTGTCAGGCTTCTTCGGATGGGCAGGGAATCGATTCACACCACAGCCTGTGTGGGATAGTCGGGCTTGGTAAATACCTTGCCTTCGATACCTTCGGCTGCATAGGCTTTTTGTACTTCAGCTTGGGCTTCCAAGGTGCGTAAAAGCCCTAAGAGCGCTGGAAATTTTTCGATATCAGATGGGGAAAGCGTGTCACCCCGGGGGTACAGCTGCACCCAACGAACACAGGCCGCCACATAGTAGTCACAAACGCTGCGCTTTTCTCCCAGCAGCCACGTGCCCGCGCTTTTGGCAATCTGGGCATCTAACAAGGCCAAATGTGCAAGCACCCGCTGGTGCACAGCTTGGCGCAAGGCGGGGATGGCTTGGGCGTCAGTGACATAGCGATCGGAATAAAACAACACGCGCAGGTCGGCATGCAAGGTATTGGACAAAAAGAACAGCCACTTCAAAAATGTACCGCGGTGTTGTGGATCTGGCTCGGGCAACGCCGCGTGTTGATCTGCAAGGTGCAAAAGAATGGCAGCGGTTTCAAACAAGGGGGCCGATTGCGACGGATCCAACAACACAGGCAACAAACCTTGCGGGTTGAATGTCAAAAACGCTGGGCTGCGTTGCCCATCCACAGTCCGGTCCACCTCGATCGCTTGGTAAGGCACGGCCAGTGCTTCCAGCACCATGCGGATCACGATATTGGCACTGTCGGGGGAGTAGTACAGGGTGTAGGACATAGGTACTCCTATAGTTTTCTCACCACTACCAAGCCCTTGAGGTACTCGCCCTCGGGAAAGGTCATCGTCATCGGGTGGTCTGGGGCGCCGCCCATGCGTTCACTGATAAAGCCATCGACTCCCGCATCTGCACCGGCAGAGGCCACGATTTTGTGAAACAAATCAGGGCTGATTCCGCCTGAGCATGAATAGGTAAACAAAACGCCACCCGGCTCTAAGATTTTGAAGGCCAAGCGGTTGATGTCTTTGTAAGCCCGGGCGGCGCGTTCGGCGTGGGCTACCGTGGGCGCAAATTTTGGTGGGTCTAAAACAATGGCATCAAAGCTGCGCCCTTCTTGCGCAAATTGGCGCAGAGAGGCGTTGACATCGGCGTCCATAAAGCTTGCCCGCTCGAGAGCAAACCCATTGAGCGCCACATTCTCTTGCGCTTTCGCGATGGCTGGCCCAGAGGAGTCAATCGAAAGAACATGGGCAGCGCCACCGGCTAAGGCGGAAACTGTAAAACCGCCGGTGTAGCAGTAACAATTGAGCACGCGTTGGAAGTTCAATCGCTGCGCATAGTCTGCAAATTTTTTCCGGCTATCGCGCTGGTCTAAATAAAAACCGGTCTTATGGCCTTGGGCGATATCCAAAGCCAGTTGCCAGCCGTTTTCTTGCAATACCAGGTCTGTCGCACCCTCGCCGCGCAGCCAACCCTTCACCTCCGTCAAACCCTCTAATGCGCGACTGCTTGCATCCGAGCGCTCATAGAGTTGGCTCAGGCCGGTATGCGCCAGCAGCGCATCGGCGATGTGGTTTTTCCATCGCTCGACCCCTGCCGAGGTGAACTGCGCTACCAAGGTATCGCCGTAGCGGTCCACAATCAAACCAGGCAGCCCATCAGACTCACCATGGATCAAGCGCATGCCATTACTGGGAATCAAAAATCGCGTTCGGGCGTGAACCGCCTTTGCAATGGCGGCAGAAAAAAATGCGGCGTCGATGCGCTGTGTTTCCTGAAAACTCCACACCCTGGCCCGAATTTTCGATGCAGGGCTGAAGGCCGCCCAAGCTAAAAACTGCTTGTCTGCGCCTTCCACTCGAACCGTTTCACCGCTGTCGCCGCCGCCGCGCTCGATGGCGGATTCAAAAATCCAAGGGTGGCGTCGCAGCAAAGAACGTTCTTTGCCAGCGCGGAGTTTGATCGTTTTCATAAGGGGGCTATTGTCACCCCTTCGGTTTGGTCTTGGCCCGCGGATGCGCAGCATCATAGGCTTTGGCTAAATGCTGAAAATCCAGGCGGGTATAGACCTGCGTGGTGCTGATGTTGGCGTGGCCTAAAAGTTCTTGGACACCGCGCAGATCGCTGCTGGATTGCAACACATGGCTGGCAAAAGAGTGGCGCAGCATATGGGGATGAACTGGCGTTGCCATCCCCGCTTGCAAGCTTCGCCGCTGCAAGCGTTGCCACACAGACTGTGCGCTTAATCGGGTACCGTTTCGTCCTTGGAATAGTGCGGCGCTGGCCTTGGCATCTTCACCTTGAGCCGGCGCAGCTGTGGCAAGCCCCGAGGGTCCGCGCAACACCAACCAGCGCTCAAGCGCTTTGAGCGCGGAGCTGCCTACGGGCACGGAACGGCGTTTGGAACCCTTGCCCAAGACATGGGCTTGTGCGCTTTGCATGTCAACCCAACCTTTGGCCTGCGCACTCGCCACCACATCTAAACCCACCAACTCCCCCACCCGCAAACCGCTGCCGTAGAGCAACTCCACCATCGCAGCATCACGCGCTTCAAACCACGCACTGTCATCGCTTTGAAAGTCTGCAAAATGCACCGCATCGTCCACGCCCAAGGCCTTGGGCAAGGGTTTGGGGGCTTTGGGTGAGCGGACATCTTGAACCGGGTTGCTCGGCACCACACCTTGGCGGCCTAACCACGCATAAAAGCCCCGCCAGCCGCTCAAAATAAGTGCAATGCCGCGACCGCTGCGACCGCTGCTGTGCATGCTGGCGACCCAGCGGCGGATGTGGTGGTTTTTCACATCCACCAAGGCCAAGCCCTGGCCGGAAGTTGCGCTGCTTGCACTGGCGAAATGTTGCAACTTGGCCAGGTCCAGGGCGTACAGTTCGACGGTGCGTTGGGCTAAGCGCTTTTCTACCCGAACGTGTTCTAAATACCGTTCAATCCATTCGCCATCGTTTGCGCTGAAAGACACAGCGGGGTCTGGGTTTGAAATTAACGCAAACGCCCGAGGGCGGCGCTAGCGACTTCGCCAATGCGCGACAAAAAGTCTGTCCCCATGCCGCTATGAAAGCGCTGCGCATCCATAGACGCCAACACCAGCATTCCAAAGACATCCCCAGACCCAGCGCTGCCACTGCTGCGCAAAGGGATCAATGCCAATGAACTTGCAGCCTCTGGACTTTCAAGCCACTGGGTCGCTTCAAACCCGGTGTTCAAACCACAAAAGGGCTCGGTCAAAGACGCTGCAAACAACTTCGCGTCTTCCGATACGCCTTGGGTGAAGGCCGCTTGGTCGTGTGCGGCGTCTAAGCCCCACAATCGCAAGCCCACTTGAGGAACAGAAAATTGCGCTCCAAGCTCTTGGGCAATAAGTCCAGGCAGCGTGTGTGCTGCAGGAACCACGAGCAATCCGCGGGCCCAGCGCAGCACTTTGTCCGACAGCAAGATGTTGTCATTGCCGTGTCGGATCATTTCCATCAACCGACCTTCTAGCATCTTGATTTTTTCGCGCAGCATTTCAGCTTGGCGCTCTTGCAAACTGATAGCGCGCTGGCTGTGCGGGCTAGACAGTTGCACGGTTGCCAAGAGCTCGGAGTGGCGAATAAAAAAATCGGGGGTGTTCGCCAAATAATGGGCGATATCTTCTTCGGTGATTGGGTTATTCAAAGTTTTTTCGGTGAGTTGGCTCATAGGGTTTCCGTTCAATCAATACCATTTTTAAACAAAGTCAGGGAGATCAATCTCACCCCGAAAAACTGTGGTGGCTGGCCCTGTCATCATCACAGGCAAAGCGCCTGCTTCCCAAGCGATGCTGAGCAAACCACCGTGGGTGTGCACATCGACATGGTTGTCGAGCAAGCCCCAGCGAATACCGGCAACCACCGCCGCACACGCACCCGACCCAC
>CANJNX010000045.1 GCA_947475495.1 Comamonadaceae bacterium
GCTGATCATGGTGGTCTTGCCCGCCCCATTGGGCCCGAGCAAGCCGAAAAACTCGCCCTCTTCGATATCGAGGCTGACTCCGTCAACGGCTAGGAAAGTAGTGCCTGCAGGTCCTTTGGGGGACGGGTAGGCTTTGGAAATGGATTGGAATGAAATAGCAGGCATGGGAGGGCGCAATTTTACGCCCAGAAGACCAAACTTTAAGGCGCAAGGCCAATAGAAGGCGGCATGTCTGAAATCAAATCCTGCACGCCATACACCGATGCCAGCACTTTGAGCCGCTCGGGCAGGCCCTGCAAGCGCAAGTCCTTGTTGGCCAACGCTGTGTGTCGGCGCAACTCCAGCAGGACCGCAAGCGCCGATGAGTCAAACGCTGTCAAGGCAGAGGCATCGACCACGACAGGGGATGGCAAGGTTGCCACGCCCGCCTGAAGTTCCTGCAGGCATGCCTGCGCTTGCGGGTGTGTGATGGTGTGCGGCAATCGAAGCACATCAACCTTTTTTAGCAAGGGTATTGGTCTTGTTACGTGCCACCAAAGTCTCAATCAAACCCTCAATGCCCTTGGTATTGATGACCTGGGTGAATTGGCTTTTGTAGGTTTCAACCAACCACACACCCAAAACATTGATGTTGTAGATTCTCCAACCCGCGCCTTCGCCCGGGGTTCTTTCCATCCGGTATTCCAGTTGGATCGGGTCACCGCCGCCGCGGACTTCGGTACGAACAATGACCTCTTTATCTTCTGGCGCAATGCGAACGGGTTTGATAAATACCACCTGATCACTGACCTGCGACAAGGCGCCTGCGTAGGTTCGCACCAACAAAATTTTGAATTCGTCTTGCAATCGTTTTTGTTGCTCAGGCGTGGCTTGGCGCCACGCTGGACCCACGGCAGAAGCCGTCATGCGCTGAAAATCCACATTGGGCATGATGCGGGTGTCCACCAAATTGACAACCCGGGCGATATCGCCAGAACGCATGCCCTTGTCTTTTTTGATGGTGTCGAGCACATCGACGGACAAACGTTTGACAAATGCGTCCGCTGTTTCATCTTCGGCATACGAAAATCCTGGCAAAGCCAAGAGCGCCAGCAAGGCGCATACCACCGACACCACCCGAATCCAGCCACTGTGTTTGAAAACCATAGTTATCCCTTTGTTCGCTTTTTGGGCATTCTAGGGTTTTACGTCCAACTCTTGCGGCGGACTTCCATCGAACTGCCGATACCGCTGACGCTGCAAATAAGCGTCTCGGGTAAATGAGTAGGCATCCAGCGCTGCCCCTTCCATCACATCAGTGACTTTCAGATAAATAGCACGGTCATCCACGTAGTTGAGTACCGTCAAACCCGTGCGCAGATTTTCGTCACCGATGTAGTTCACGAGATTGCCTTGGCGATCCAAAGGCAAGGCCACAATTTCTCGCAGCGTGTAGGGGCCCAGCAGCGGCACCACCACATAGGGGCCCGGGCTTACTCCCCAACGGCCTAAAGTAACACCGAAATCTACCGGGTGTTTTTCTAAATTCAAATCGGTCGCGACATCGATAACACCCAAGACCCCTGCGGTGCTGTTAATAATGACCCGCCCCAAGCTGTCTCCCGCAGCGCGGCCTTGCAGTGTGATGGCATGGTTCACAACAGACCAAACATCGGACAAATTACCAAAGAAGTTGGAAACGCCTTTGCGCATCCAATAGGGAAAACCATCCCGGTAGGCGACGGCCACGGGCCTAAGAACGCTGCGGTCCAAGGCATCGTTGACCCCATACACATTGCGGTTCAAAGACTCCCAAGGGTCACGCGGATCGGGGTTGGGGACACTGGCGCACCCTTGCAGGACAAGCAGTACGACGAGAACTAAAAAACGCATGCTTATTCCTGGGCCTTGCCAGTACTGTCGGCGGCCTTGCTGTAAAGGAATTGACTGATGAGGTTCTCAAGCACGACAGCAGACTGGGTATTGGTCAGGGAGTCCCCCGCAGCAAGTATTTTTTCGTCTGCACCGGCTTCCATACCAAGGTACTGTTCACCGAGCAAGCCGCTGGTCAAAATTTTCAAGGAACTGTCTTTGGGGAATGCGTACTGTTTTTGCATCGCCAAGGTCACACGCGCTTGAAACGTTTTGTCGTCAAAAATAATTTTTTCCACCCGCCCTACCACCACGCCGGCGCTGCGAACCGCCGCTTTCGGCTTGAGCCCACCGACATTGTCAAACGTTGCTGTTACCGCATAAGTGGCCTGAAAGTTCAGGCTCAGCAAGTTGGCAGACTGCAATGCCAAAAACAAAATGGATGCCGCACCAATCAGTACAAACAATCCAACCCACACATCATTTTTAGAGCGTTGCATGCAACACCTTTCATTAAATCGTAAACATCATGGCTGTCAGAATAAAGTCCAAGCCGAGCACCGCCAAAGAGGCAACCACAACGGTTCGCGTGGTTGCACTGGCCACGCCCTCTGGGGTGGGTTGCGCTTGGAAACCTTGCAGCAAAGCGACAAAGGTGACAGTAAAACCAAACACGATACTTTTGATAACCCCGTTACCCACATCTTTCCAGACATCCACGCCCCCTTGGATCTGACTCCAAAAAGAACCCGAATCAACCCCAATCATCAATACGCCGACGACCCAGCCCCCAATAATTCCCATGGCGCTAAATACCGCAGCGAGCAAGGGCATCGAAATCACCCCTGCCCAAAACCGTGGAGCCAAGACGCGCTCAACGGGGTCAACCGCCATCATTTCCATCACGCTGAGCTGTTCACCTGCCTTCATCAATCCAATCTCGGCCGTGAGGGACGTTCCAGCGCGCCCCGCAAACAACAAAGCCGTGACGACCGGGCCGAGTTCACGCACCAAACTCAAAGTCACCAACAAGCCCAAAGCCTCGGAGGAACCATAGCGCTGCAGGGTGTAATACCCTTGCAGCCCAAAAACAAAACCCACAAACAGGCCCGAGACGGCAATGATGGCGAGCGAATAATTGCCTAAGAAATGGATTTGATCGCGAATCAAACCAAAACGCCGCAAACTCAAAGAAAAAGTGCGCAAAAGGCGAATAAAAAGCCGCGCTCCGTAACCGATATCTGCCACCTGGCGGCGCAGGGCATAGCCAAGGGCTGCTACTTTCTCCCCCTTCATAGCGCCACTCCCACACCAAAATCTTCTTCTACGCTGACGCCGGGGTAATGAAACCGCACGGGGCCGTCAGGCAAAGCATTCACATACTGGTAGACCAAAGGGTCTTGGCTTTGACGCACTTCATCAGGCGTTCCTTGGGTGGCTATTTTGCCGTTCGCCAAAATGATGACGTGGTCGGCAATAGCAAAGGTTTGTTCTAATTCATGTGACACAAAAATGCTGGTCAGGCCCATCGAGTCATTAAGCTGGCGAATCAACCGCGCCGCCGTTCCCAAAGAAATAGGATCTAAACCGGAAAAAGGTTCGTCGTACATCACCAGCTCGGGATCCAAGGCAATGGCCCGGGCCAAAGCAATGCGCCGCGCCATCCCGCCAGAAACCTCACTGGGCATCAAATCACGTGCGCCGCGCAAACCGACCGCATTAAGCTTCATCAAAACAATATCGCGAATCAGGTTTTCAGACAAAGGCGTGTGCTCCCGCAAAGGAAATGCCACATTCTCAAACACCGACAGGTCAGCAAACAAGGCGCCGAACTGGAACAGCATGCCCATGCGCCGTCTTGCAGCGTACAACTGCGCATGGTTCATGCGCGTCACATCGTCGCCGTCAAACAAAAGCTCGCCCGACTGCGCCGTATTTTGTCCGCCGATTAAGCGCAAAATCGTGGTCTTCCCCCCACCCGACGCACCCATGAGGGCGGTGACTTTTCCGCGCGGAACAGTCATCGAGATTCCATCCAAAATCACCCGATCTCCGTAACCGAAGCTTAGGTTTTTCAATTCAACAAGTGGGGAGTCGGTGTTTGAGGCCATAAAAGGAAAAGGCCGGGTGAATTACCCAGCCTTTGGATCATACGAAATTTTAGCCCCTCTTCTATGACATTAGCGAGGCAAATCACTGACCCCCATCAAGAACGCATCCACGGCCCGTGCGGCTTGGCGCCCTTCCCGAATAGCCCACACCACCAAGGATTGGCCACGGCGAATATCGCCTGCAGCAAACACTTTGGGAGTGTTGGTGAGGTAACCACCCACGGCTTCCGTGCTGGCTTTGGCGTTACCACGGGCATCTTTCTCAACGCCAAACCCGTCCAAAACCGTTGCCACCGGGTTCACAAAACCCATCGCCAGCAAAACCAAGTCGGCTTTGATAATTTCTTCGGACCCAGCAACTTCAACCATCTTGCCGTCTTTCCACTCCACTCGCACGGTTTTCACACCCGTGACCTGGCCTTTTTCTCCAACAAATTCTTTGGTGGAAATAGCGAATTCCCGCTTCAAAATTCCTTTTTCAGCGCTTTCGTCGTGGCTGGAGCTGGTTCGCAATTTCAGAGGCCAATACGGCCAAACCAAAGGCTTGTCTTCTTGCTCAGGCGGCAAAGGCATTACTTCAAACTGCACCACACCCAAAGCACCATGGCGGGTGCTGGTGCCCACGCAGTCTGAGCCCGTATCCCCTCCGCCTATGACGACAACGTGCTTGCCATCCGCACGGATTTGTTCAATTTTTTGGTCTTTGAGTTTGTCACCCGCATTGACCTTGTTTTGCAGCGGCAAGAACTCCATCGCGAAGTGAATGCCGGCCAAATCACGCCCAGGCGCTGGCAAATCTCGTGACTGCTCAGAACCGCCCGTTAACAACACCGCATCAAAATCTTTTTGCAGTTGTGCAGGCGTGATGGTCTGGGCAGCCCAGTTCGTGACCTTCGAGCCCTTGGGGAGTTCACCCACCATCACGCGGGTGCGGATCGTGACTCCTTCGGCTTCTAGCTGCTGAGCGCGGCGATCAATGTGGGACTTTTCCATCTTGAAGTCAGGAATACCGTAGCGCAGCAGGCCGCCAATGCGGTCATTTTTTTCAAACAATGTGACGTCGTGGCCAACGCGGGCGAGCTGTTGGGCTGCAGCCATTCCCGCAGGGCCCGATCCCACCACGGCAACTTTTTTTCCTGTCTTGGTTTTCGGTGGCTGGGCTGTGACCCAACCCTCGGTCCAGGCACGGTCGATGATGGCGTGTTCAATGGACTTGATCCCGACAGCGTCGCCATTGACGTTCAAGGTACATGCCGCTTCGCATGGCGCAGGACAAATGCGGCCGGTAAATTCCGGGAAATTGTTGGTGCTGTGCAGCACGTCAATCGCATTCTTCCAATCACCTTGGTACACCAATTCATTGAAGTCTGGAATGATGTTGTTGACAGGGCAACCGTTATTGCAAAACGGGGTGCCGCAGTCCATGCAGCGCGCACTTTGGTCTTTGGCCTGATTTGCATCCAGGCCAATTACGAACTCTTTGTAATTTTTCAAACGCTCTGGGACGCCTTTGTAGCCCTCCTCGATACGCTCAAGCTCCATAAAACCGGTAATTTTTCCCATGATGGCGTGTCCTTATCGTGTTGGTATGCAGGGCTTAGTGAACCGCTTTGGCGGGTTTCTTTTTTGTCGCCGCTACGCTCTCAGTCTGGGCCATTTTTCTTGCATAGATTTCGCCCAATGCCCGCTTGTATTCCGTTGGGAAGACTTTCACGAACTTGGTTCGCGCGCTATCCCAGTGGTCGAGCAATTCGCGCGCGCGTTTGCTGCCGGTCCAGCGGTTGTGGTCTTCTAGCAATTTGCGTAACTGCTCCTCATCGGCCTGCCCCCGGTGCCATACCGCTTTATCGATCTGGCTTTCTTGTTCTTTGGCAGTCAAGACCTTGTCCAAGCTCACCATTGCGGTATTGCAGCGGCTGGCGAACTGTCCGTCTTCGTCGTAGACATACGCCACACCGCCACTCATGCCCGCAGCAAAGTTTCGGCCTGTTTTTCCTAAAACGGCAACCGTGCCACCCGTCATGTATTCACAACCGTGGTCACCTGTGCCTTCGATCACAGCCGTTGCGCCCGACAAACGCACAGCGAACCGTTCGCCACCCACACCACTGAAAAACGCCTCGCCCGTGGTGGCGCCGTACATCACGGTGTTGCCCACAATGGTGTTGCGCACGGCTTCACCGCGAAAGTCGATGCTCGGTCGCACCACCACCCGCCCACCACTCAATCCCTTGCCGGTGTAGTCATTGGCATCACCAATCAAGTAAAGCGTGATGCCCTTGCACAAAAAGGCGCCAAACGATTGGCCGCCTGTGCCTTCAAGCTGAATGCGGATGGAATCATCAGGCAAACCTTCGGGGTGAACCATCGTGACTGCGCCGGAGAGCATGGCACCGACGGAACGATTCACATTGCGCGCCACCTCCATAAACTGCACCCGCTCGCCCTTGTCAATCGCGGGTCGGCTCTTAGCAATCAAAACGTTGTCCAGCGCTTTTTCTAGGCCGTGGTCTTGCGTTTCAGTTTGAAAACGCGGCACATCGGCAGGAACTTGCGGCTGGGCAAACAAACGGCTGAAATCCAAACCGCTGGCTTTCCAGTGCTCAATGCCTTTGCGCATGTCTAAGAGGTCAGAACGCCCAATTAAATCGTCAAACTTTCGAATACCCAGCTGGGCCATGATGTGGCGCACTTCTTCCGCAATAAAGAAGAAGTAGTTCACCACATGTTCCGGTTTTCCAGAAAACTTTTGACGCAGAACA
>CANJNX010000046.1 GCA_947475495.1 Comamonadaceae bacterium
ACAGACAAATACCTCCACGGCATTCCCGCAGACGCACGAATCAACCGCGCTGGCGGCGGCTCCTTGCCAAAAGAGCATTTAAGCCACGACAACCTGCAACATGTCCGGGCGCTTCAAGACATTGCGCTATCGCGCGGGCAAAGTCTCGCCCAAATGGCCACCGCGTGGGTCTTGCGCGATGCCCGCGTTACGTCGGCTTTGATAGGCGCCAGCAAGCCTGCGCAAATTACTGAATTGGCCCAGGCCATGGCGAATTTGAACTTTACTGCCGATGAACTCAAGGCCATTGACCAACACGCCGTGGACGGTGGAATTAACCTCTGGCAGCGCCCAAGCAGCGACCAACGGCCTGCTTGAATTTGCGACCCACCGCCCGCGGCTTATTGCGCGCTAGCGGTCATTTCCAAAGCCGGCGTCTCAGAGGCTAAAACGCGTTGCGCCCAAGGCGCAAGCCGCGTGGTGTCTGCGCGAAGTATTTCTTGTTTGACTGCCAAAATTTGCGCAGGGTGCATGGAAAAACTACGCAGCCCCAGGCCCAGAAGCAATCGCGTCAATGTCACGTCTCCAGCCATCTCGCCACACACGCTCACGTCTTTGCCTTGCTTGACACATTCCTCAATGGTAGATGCCACCAACTGCAACACCGCAGGATGCAAGGGATCGTAGAGGTGCGCGACCGATTCATCAGCACGGTCAATCGCCAAGGTGTACTGAATCAAATCATTGGTTCCGATAGACAAGAAATCAAAGTGCTTGAGGAATAACTTCAGACTCAAGGCGGCAGCAGGAATTTCAATCATCGCGCCAAGTTTGACGGGCCCGTAAGCAATGCCGCGCTTATCGAGCATGGCGCGGGCGCGTTCGATGTGCGCCAAGGTTTGACGAATTTCGCTGGCATGGGCCAACATCGGTATGAGCAAGTGCACTTGCCCAAACGCTGCCGCCCGCAAAATAGCGCGCAATTGCGTCAAGAACATCGCTGGATCTGCCAAGCTCCAGCGAATGGCGCGCAAACCCAAAGCAGGGTTGAGATGGGCATCATCGTGCACGCTGCTGTCAAGTGGTTTGTCAGCGCCTACATCGACGGTTCGAATGGTGACGGGCAAGCCTTGCATGCCTTCGACAGCGCGCTTATAGGCTTGGAACTGTTCTTCTTCATCGGGCAAATTGCCTTGGCGACCCATGAATAAAAATTCACTACGAAACAAGCCAACGCCCAAAGCGCCCGCTTGCAACGCACTGCTGGCATCTTCAGGCATTTCAATGTTCGCAAGCAGCTGGATTTTTTCTCCATCCATCGTTACGGCCGGTGTATGCAACAGCCGGGTTAGCCGGCTACGCTCTAAATCCCCTTGGCGTTGTTTGAATCCGTACTCGGCAAGAATAATGGGAGAAGGGTCGACGATGATGACGCCTGCATCCCCATCGATGATGATCCAGTCGTCTTGGCGCACCAACTGGCTGCAGGTTCTCGCACCCACGACGGCAGGGATGTCCATGCTGCGGGCCACAATGGCTGTGTGTGAAGTTTTTCCACCGACATCGGTGATAAAACCCGCAAATACGCTTTGCTTGAACTGCAGCATGTCGGCCGGTGACAGGTCATGCGCAACCAACACCAAGGGCACATCCACTGTGTCCCCCAGGAGCAGGTCTTGTTGCATCGGTTTTCTTGTTGCGCGCGCGGGCGATGCCACCACCGGAGACGCCACGCCCTTCATCGCACGCAAAATCCGCTCCACAATCTGCTCAAGGTCGGCTTTGCGTTCGCGAAGATACGCATCTTCCATTTCATCAAAATGGCGGGCGATGATTTCGAGCTGCGTCGTCAGCGCCCACTCCGCGTTGTAGAGGCGATCGGAGATCCAGCCCTTCACGCCACTGATCAACTCTGCATCTTGCAGCAGCATAAGATGCACATCGAGCAAAGCGCTCAACTCATGGGGCGCCTCTTTGGGCCCCATGTGCGAGATACTGGTTTGCAGACGTTGGAGCTCTTCAATCACGGCATCGCGCCCGACCCGAACCCGTTCAATCTCAGCTTCGACGTCATTGGCGGCAATAAAGTAATGCGCAACATCCATCCGGCTCGATGCGACAAGTACCGCACGTCCAATTGCCACTCCGCGTGAAACGGCTAAACCATGGATGGAGAAAGTCATTGCTTGTGTATCTCTGGACTATTCGCCTTCGCCAAAGCGATCGTTAATTAAAGCCAGCAAAGCATCCATCGCCTCTTGTTCTTGGTCGCCATCGGTTTCTACAACGACATCGGAGCCCACGCCGGCCGCCAGCATCATCACACCCATGATGCTTTTGGCATTGACCCGACGTTCGCCTTTGGTAATCCAAACAGCACACGGAAAGCTACCCGCCATTTTGGTGAGTTTGGCAGAGGCTCGGGCATGAAGGCCCAACTTGTTGGTGATGGTGATGGGCTTGCTTATCATTGGTTTTCTTTCACTAATTGGGTTGGGGTCGATACGGCGACTTGCATGATGCATTGCGTTGCACCCGCTAAAGCACGCATGACCAGCGCATCTAATGATTCGTTGCGGTAGCTCACGGCTTTCAGTGCCATGGGCAAATTAACCCCAGCAACCAATTTGGAGTCCAGGCCGTCGACCAATTTTTGCGCCACGTTGCAAGGTGTTGCGCCATAAACATCTGTCAGCACCAACACATGTGGGGTCCCCAATTGTTGCATCAAGTCCCGTGCCGCCTGCAGCGTTTCTTCCGGTGCGACTGTGGGTTGAACATCCAGGGCAAGCACGCCTTGATCGGCGTCAGGAAAAACATGCAAGACGCAGGCACGTAATGCACTGGCCAGGGGTGCGTGAGCGATCAGTAAGATTCCAATGGTCATGAAGCGTATGTCGACAGTTGAGTATTCGATTATGGCGTTTTTGCTCGCACAAAATGCACATACGCCCACAAGCAGCACAGTCCATAGACCCCGATAGCGCCTTGGTACGCCATCGGCTCGGCCCAACCCCAAGCGCGTAGACCATCGATCACCAGGCCCACGCCCCATTGCACGGCAAAAACGCCGCTAAATATGACCAAGTTGAATGCCGACAATGCGCGGCCCGCCAGCTCCGGTTTAAAGGCCATGCCTACTGCGGGTTGTGCCAAAGCTGCTACGGTTGAGCTTACGCAATACACCGTCCACACGATGGCGGACGCCTCGCCGACGTGGTTGGCACTCACGACCAGCACCGCAACCATCACAAGACTGATGGGCAGTCCGCGTTTCATGAGCGTATCGGCACTCAGCCCTTGTTGAGTCAGCCAAGGGTTGGCCCAACCCCACAGCAAGAATGCCACCATCATCGCTACATTGAGCCAAAACATCCCTGCGCCCGCCTGCTCTGGCGTCATACCTGCGACTTTGACCATCCAAGGGGCCGCCCAAAGGGTTTGCATGGCCACCAAACCACCGTAGCCCACAAATCCGAATGGGGCCAGGCTTCGAAAATAAGCATTGCGCCACACGGCGGCGTAGCCTGGCGGCTCTACTGCCTCACCGCCCTGGCTTGGGCTTGCTGGTTGCTGCGTCATCTTGCTTGGCACTTTCCAAGCAATCAAAACCATCGAGGCCGCCAATAAGGCACCCAAACCTAAAAATATTCCCCGCCATCCGATGGTGGGCATCAACCATTGCACTGGCAAGGTAGACGCCACCATGCCCAAAGCGCCTGTCATGAGCATCCACGAATTTGCCCGCATTTGTAATCCTGGGGCATACCAACGGCGGTAGCCCGTCAGCGGTGCCATCAGACAGGCACTCACTCCTACGCCACACAACATGCGCCCTAACAACAAACCAACGAAGCCGGTCGCATTGGCAAACGCAATACAAGCCAAAACCGCAACACTTAAAAATCCCAAAACAACACGCTGCGGCCCAAATCGATCGAGCAGGGTTCCCAGCGGCAACTGGGTCAGCGCAAATCCGAAGAAATAACCGCCTGCCAGCAAACCCAGGTTTCCCGCAGTAAGGGCAAACTCTTGAACCAACGTGGGGGCAAGGGTGGCAGTGATTGCGCGGATCAGCGTCGATAAAAAATAGGCAAATGCAAAAGCCAAAAACACCAACACCGCTTGTCGGGGTTGGAGATAGTCCATCGACCGCGCATCTAAAGTAGTGTTCATTGAATTTTTACTTCGCTAAAAAAGGGGTCCGTTTGCTCAGCGGTCAGGGTTGCTGCATACGTTGCTAAGTGATAAATTTCATCTCCCTGCACCACCCACACCAATTGCGCTTGTAGCACTTGTCCGTTACTTCGGGCGCCTGTCGCCTTGAAGAATCTGCCTTGGATTTGATTTTCCCCGCGTGTTTGAAACACAGTGTGTTGCGGCGCACCGGCTTGCATTTGTTTCAAACTCGCGTTTTGCCATGCCACGGCGACAGCATCGCTCTCACTGGCCTCTGGCACCCGGGCATGACTTACGGCATACATCACCCCCTGCGCTTCACAGCCTGCCATTTCCATTTGGATGGTTTTTCCTCCCATCTCCAATGGCCTTTGCGCGCGATCGGGCTTGCAAGGCAACCAAGTTGCCAGCCCGCCAACGCTTACGGCTCTCCAATTCAAGGCTGGTGTGCAACTGGCCAAGCCAAGGGCCATAATCAGCGCGTAGAACGCATAACGGGTTTGGCCTTTACCCTTTATCGACATTGCATTTACAGTAAACTTTTTACTAACCATCGCACCCACCTTCATGAATCGTATTTTCACCACTGCAGCCATCCTATCGGCTGGCCTATTGATTGGGGCCGCTTTGCTATGGAAGTCCGAGTCTATCGCCCCGAGCAGCACTTTTGTGTTGCTCGATGGGAGCACCCAACAGACATCGGATCTCAAAGGTCAAGTCACGCTCGTTAATTTTTGGGCTACGAGTTGCGTAACGTGTGTTGCGGAGATGCCAGAGATGGTAAACACCTTTGAAAAATTCAAAGGCCAAGGTTTCAAGACGCTTGCAGTATCCATGCAATACGATCCACCGAGCTATGTGGTGAATTTTGTTCAGTCCCGTAAGATTCCTTTTGATGTTGCCATTGACAACACCGGTGCTATTGCGAAAGCCTGGGGGGATGTCCAACTCACACCCACGAGTTACTTGATCGATAAAAAAGGGCGCATCATCAAGCGCTATGTGGGCACCCCCGACTTTGGGCAATTAAACGCCCTCATCGCGCAGCTTTTGCAAGAAACCTAAATCAGCAAGCGCACGCTTCCCACCATGTCCCCTGCGGCAAACCCCTTGCACACCTCTGACATCGCCCTGATTTCGCCTCAAACGGCAGCGGACTTTTCTTTTTTGAAAAACCTGCTGAGTGAGTATGCAGCGTCTGTGGATCAAGACGCGTGTTTCGAGAATTTCGAAGCGGAACTGCGCGATTTACCAGGCGAATATGCTGCTCCTCGGGGTCATTTGCTGTTGGCGCGTGTGAATGCACAGTGGGCGGGTTGCTGTGCATTGCGGCCTCTTGACAGCGCGGACTACCCCAATGCATGCGAAATGAAGCGTTTGTTTGTGCAGCCGCGCTTTAGAGCCCAAGGCATAGGCCGTTTGCTTGCGCAAGCGATGCTTGATTACGCGCATTTGCAAGATTACAGCTGCGTACTCTTAGATACCCTGAGCGACATGGAAACCGCACGCGCGCTCTACCAAGAACTCGGTTTTGCGGAAATTCCACCCTACCACTTCAATCCTATTTCTGGGGCGCATTACCTTAAAGTGGACCTTTAGCACCATTGCGCTAAAGGCCCCTCGTTCTTTCTATTCCAATTACCCTTTGGCCTGCGCCAACAAGGTTTGTGCATCGCTGACTTCAAACTTTCCTGGGCCTTCGATATTTAACGAGGCCACTTTTCCATTTTTGACCAACATCGAATAGCGGTTGCTACGCAATCCCATGCCGCGGCTGGTCAAGTCCAAGGTCAAACCGGTTGCTTGGGTAAACGCAGCACTTCCATCAGCCAACATACGCACCTTGGCACCAGTTTTCTGGTCACGCGCCCAGGCGCCCATCACAAAGGCATCATTGACACTAACGCACCAGATTTCATCGACACCTGCGGCCTTGAATTGCGCAAAGTGCTCAACATAGCCAGGGACATGTTTTGCAGAGCAGGTTGGCGTATAGGCGCCTGGCAATGCGAACAATGCAATGGTTTTGCCAGCGCTGGCCTGGGTCACGTCAACCGCATTGGGGCCAATGCTGCAGCCCTCGCCTTCAACTTCTGAATATTCCATCAGGGTGGATGCGGGAAGTGTGTCGCCTACTTTGATCATGGTTGCTCCTTATTCGGTTGGTTTAAATACGTTTCAGAAATGAAAAACGGCCCACAATTGTGGACCGTTTTTTGAGGAAGCATCAATAGGAAGCCGAATAGGCTTATACCGCTACTGCCTTTTGAACCAAACGGGTTGCGACCCAGTTTTTGGTTTTAGAGATAGGCCGGCTTTCGGTAATTTCAACCGTATCACCCAGTTTGTAAACGCCTGTTTCGTCATGGGCGTGGTACTTGCTGGATTTGCCGACAATCTTGCCATAGAGTTCGTGTTTGACACGACGCTCAATAAGCACAGTTACTGTCTTAGCACGCTTGTCGCTGACCACCTTGCCGATCAAGGTGCGCTTGAGGGATGTTTTAGCTTCCGTCATGGTCACTCCTTATTTGGCGGCTTG
>CANJNX010000047.1 GCA_947475495.1 Comamonadaceae bacterium
AGAACCTTCACCCGTATCGTGGGCAAAGCCGCCGCGTTTGGCGCCCGCGTTCAACGCCAAAATCGCATTCGCGCTCAAAGCCCCAAAACTCATGGCCGAGATATTGAAAACGCTGGCGCTGTAGGGCTGCGCCGTATCGGGGCCGATGGTGATGCGAAAGTCGTGTGATGCGATGCGGCTCGGCGCGATCGAATGCGTCATCCACTCGTGGCCGTAGGCATGCACATCAAGCTGGGTTCCAAAGGGCCGCTTGTCCGAATCGCCTTTGGCGCGTTGGTAAACCAAAGAGCGTTGGGCCCGCGAAAACGGCGTGGCTTCGTTGTCGCTTTCAATGAAATACTGTCGAATTTCGGGGCGAATAAATTCCAGCATAAAACGCAAATGGCCAATCACGGGGTAGTTGCGCAAGATCGAGCGCTTGGTCTGCATCAAATCCAGCAAACCGATGCCCACTAATGACCCTGGAACCAAGGCCCACAGCAACGCGCCACCTGCTGCCCACGCAGACAAGCCCCACAGGGTTGCAAGAATACAAGCCGTAAAGGCGAGGAAACGGATGGGGAAAATTGAATTAAGGAGGTTCAGCACGGTAAATCTTTCATGGGCAAAAGGACTTGGCTAGCGTGAAGAAATTGGGCCTTCGCTATGCGGGCAGAACACCTATTGTGCCGGGATTGAACCCTGCTTGGGCTAAGCCCCAAGCAGCATCCAAGCCAAGCCCAGCATCGTTAACGCAATCAGGCCATCCAGCAACCGCCATGCCCGCACCGTTTCAAACCAAGGTTGTAGCCAGCGGGCACCGAAACCTAACGCGCTAAACCAACTCATGCTGGCCAGGGCGGCCCCCGCACCGAACCACCAGCGGCCCTCCTGCGGGTGTTGGTTGGCGAGGGTGCCAAGCAAGACCACTGTGTCTAAATACACATGGGGGTTGAGAAACGTAAAGCCAAAACATGCCGCCAAGGCGGCTTTCAAACTCAAACCCGGCGCATCGGTGGGCAAGAGGCGCGAAGGATGCAGCGCCCGCCGCGCAGCAAAAAAAGCATAGGCCAGTAAAAACGCTGCGCCTGCGTAGCGGCTGGCTTCAATCAGACCGGGGTTGTCTTGAATCAAAGCACCCGCGCCACCAATGCCCAAAAGAATGAGCGCGGCATCTGACAGGCTGCAAAAAAGCACCAAGGGGCCGACGTGTTGGCGCAAGATACCTTGGCGCAAGACAAATGCGTTTTGGGAGCCAATGGCAACGATCAAGGCCAAACTCGCGGCAAAGCCCATCCAAAAATCGGTGATCAAGTGGCGGGTCTTTCAACCAAGCTGAGCAAACCCAGCAGACTGTGCAAGGTGCTGGCTTGGCGCACGGCGGTGCGGTCGCCTTCAAAGTGGTGGACTTCGCTGTGCAGTCCTTGTGGCGTGGCCCAAGCAAAACACACCGTTCCCACGGGCTTGTCTAAGGTGCCGCCAGCAGGTCCCGCCACCCCTGTGACAGCCAAGGCCACCTGGGCTTTGGAATGCAACAAAGCGCCTTGGGCCATCGCGCGTGCAACAGCTTCGCTGACCGCGCCGTGCTTCGCAATCAAAGCGGCATCCACGCCCAGTTGTTGTGTTTTGGCCGCGTTGGAGTAGGTGACAAAGCCGCGTTCAAACCATGCGCTAGAACCTGCCAGGTCGGTACACGCCGCAGCCACCATGCCACCCGTGCAACTCTCCGCGCTAGCCAGCATCCACTGCTTTTGCAAAAGCACCTGCGAGAGACGCTCAGCCGCTTCCTGGGTTAACGCAAGGTTGGCGAGGGCGTTGGAATGGGGCATCACATCCACCGCCAAACGGCAATGACCAGCAGCGTGCACAGGGCGGCTACCAAGTCATCGAGCATGATGCCCGCGCCGGCTTTCACCCATGCCCAGCGGTCACTTGTAGGGTCGGTGTGGTGGAACAAGCGGTCGGCCCAGCCGACAGGCCCGGGTTTTACCGCATCAAAAAAACGAAACAGACCAAAGGCAAACAGTTGGCCCCACACCCCCGTGGGCATGACCAACCACAACACCAACCAAAACGCGACGATTTCGTCCCACACGATGCTGCCCGGATCGAGCACGCCCATGTGGCGCGCTGTGCGAGAACAGGCCCACCAACCCACGGGCAGCGACACCGCGATCAGTGCCGCCCAGCGCAGGTCGTTCATCCAAGGGGTGAGCGCAATAAAAGCAATCCACGCCCACAAGGTGCCGACCGTTCCTGGAGCCACGCGGCTCAGGCCCGAGCCAAAACCCAAAGCAATCCAATGGGCCACATCCCCGCGCATAAAACGCGCTGTGGGCCGGGCCGCAAAGGTGCTGCTGGCTGCATCGGTGGGGAACAAGGTTTCGGGTTCGCTCATGGCACCATTATCCAAGGCTAAAGTGGTCAAACGCAGCAAAGTCGCCAGCGTCTAAGGGGGGCAGGGTTTTGCCGTTTGTATCGAGTAGCGCGATGCCATGCCCTGAGACCACTGTGCCAATGCGAGTGACGGGCGTGGCACTTTGTTTTGCGGCATGCGTCACGGCCATGCGCTTGGTTTGTGCTGCGGTAAACACCAACTCGTAATCGTCACCGCCACCGAGCACGCACTGCGCAGCGAAGTCGCTGCCAAAACTTGCATCAAAAGCCAGCGCACCGCCGGGGTAGTTTTGGCGCGTTGCCAACAAGGGCATTAGCGCATCCCACTGGAGCGCTGCGCCCAACTGTGAGCGTTCCAATATATGGCCCAAGTCGCCGCGCAGCCCGTCGCTGACATCGGCGCAGGCCGATGCTACTTCTCGCAATGCCATGCCTAAAGCCACCCGCGGCTCGGGTCGCTCTAAGCGCGCTCTGGCAGCGGCCATCACTGACACAGGTAGCGTGATTTTTCCTTGCAAGGCCCGCAAGGCCAAGGCCGCGTCTCCCACACTGCCGCTGACATAAATATCGTCACCCACTAGGGCGCCGCTGCGCAACAAAGCACCTGTTGCAATACCGTGGGTAACGCCCCCAGCGGGTGTGTTCGGCACTTCACCGAAGACGGTGATGGTGATCGTTAGCGGCCCGCGCGTGGTGTCTCCGCCTATGAGTTCGCAGCCATGGGTTTGGGCTAAGTCAAAGAGGCCTTTGGCAAACGCTTCCAACCAAGCGGTGTTGACTTCGGGCAGAGTCAAGGCCAGGACAAAGGCAGAAGGGCGGGCGCCGCAGGCAGCCAGGTCGCTGAGGTTGACGGCCAAGGCTTTTTGGCCCAGTGCGTACGGGTCGACGTCTGCGAAAAAATGCCGGCCACTGATGAGCGTATCGGTAGAAATGGCCAGGTGTGTACCAATGTTTGGGGCCAGCAAGGCACAGTCGTCACCCACACCGACCACCGCACGGGGCGTGGGCCAAGTAAAAAACCGCCGGATCAGGTCGAACTCGCCCATGAACGCCTTGGCCTGCGTCTGCCTACTTAATGCAAGGTGCGTTTGCCGCCGGCACCCGTGCTGCTGAGGGCGTCGAGCACAAACATGGGAACATCAACATCAAACTTTTCGCCGTCTTCGGCGACGCAAAAAAAGCTGCCATGCATGGTGCCTGTGGGGGTGCGTAAGCGCGTGCCGCTGGTGTATTCAAACGACTGCCCAGGCTTGAGTAGCGGCTGGTGGCCCACCACACCCAAGCCTTTGACCTTCTCGGTGTGGCCATTGGCATCGTTGACGTTCCAGGTTCGGGAGATCAATTGGGCTGGAATTTGGCCGGTATTGGTGATCGTGATGCTGTATGAAAACAGGTATTGACCCTGTTCGGGCGACGATTGCTCGGCCAAATACAGGGGGACGACCTCAACACGAAACTGGTAAATAAAAGAAGGCTTGGACATAGCCCAATGCTACCTGCGAAAATGGGCGAAGATACGAAGCCAACCCAAATCCCTTTTAATTCTTCTCCCCTATGACCTACCGCATTGCCCCTTCTATTCTTTCTGCCGACTTTGCCCGCTTGGGCGAGGAAGTCAAAAACGTCATTGCCGCCGGTGCCGATTGGATTCACTTTGACGTGATGGACAACCATTACGTCCCCAACCTGACCTTTGGCCCCATGGTCTGCCAAGCCTTGAAGCCCCACGCCAAGACCGCTGCGGGCGTGGCCGTTCCGATCGATGTGCACCTGATGATTGCGCCTGTGGATGCGCTGGCAGCGTCGTTTGCCGAGGCGGGTGCCGATCTGATTAGTTTTCACCCCGACGCTTCGGGCCACGTGCACCGCAGCATTCAGGCTATCCATTCCAAGGGCGTCAAAGCCGGCTTGGTCTTTAACCCCGCAGAGCCTTTGGATGTTTTGGATTGGGTAATAGAGGATATTGATTTGGTTCTGATCATGAGTGTGAACCCGGGCTTTGGCGGGCAAAGCTTTATTGATTCCGCGCTGCGCAAAATTGAAGCAGTGCGCAAACGCATTGATGCCTGCGGTAAAGACATTCGCTTGGAAGTGGACGGCGGCATCAAGACCGACAACATTCGCCGCGTGGCCGACGCGGGCGCAGACACTTTTGTGGCGGGTAGCGCTATTTTTGGCAAGCCCGATTACAAGGGCGTAATCGACCAAATGCGCTTGGCTTTAAAGAAATAAAACCTGTGGCTTAGCGAACGGGCAGGACGATGTCGCTGGTTTGCGGACAGACCCAGCGCGCAAATTCCCGCGTGGTGTCCATGCAGCCGCCTGCTTCGGTGTACACGCCGCGCGCTTCTCGAAAGCGTTGCATTTTTTCAAGTAGTAAAGCAAGCTCCGTCGGATTTTGCAAACAGGCTTCAATTTGCGGAGCAATCCGCTCTTCATCAATGCGTTCCTCGCCATCGCTGTCGATGTAAAGGCCGTGGCGCCAGTGGTAAATCTCCACGCATTTTTGTTCCAGCGTATAGGGCTGCTGGTGCTTCCAAAAATTGCTGAATAAGCCGCCTCCCAAATACACCACCCATGAACCCTCAAACCCCGAGGCCTCAGACGACGTCGAATCCGGGTTGCGAAACCAAACCCGGTCACCGGGAACAAAATACGTCGCGGGTAAAGGCGCTTCCATGGTTCCGTGCTCTTGTAAGAACACGCTGTGAAAAGTGCCAGAAACAATTGGGCCTGTGCGCCACAGGTTTTGTATTTGCGCCAACAAACCCGGGTTGCAATGCATCAATTCTTGTGCAATTCCCAGCAAGATGACGTATTCAGTCGCCCGGTAACAAGAAAAGGCAAACAGACTGCCTGAGACTGCGGGTTGGGTGGCTTTGGTTAAAGCTGCAATCAAAGAAACCTCTGGCAACAACACAAAACCAAGGTCTTCGTCATATCGCCAGCAGTCCGTTGGGCGGTCTAATGCATGGGTATTAAAAGCCAGTTGGGTGTTGCGCGCTGCAACAACAATGTTCGCCCGAATGTTTACCGCCGATTGCCACTCTTGCAAACTGGGAAACTCCACACATTGGGGCCCCACGAGCAGCGTGATCACAATTTCACGAAGCAAGTCGGTGTGCGAACGCTCCGTGTCGAGGTCAAGCGTCTGGCAAATACCAAGCGTATTGAAGTCGGGGGCCCACGCTTGCAAGGGGCCAGGCAGCAGATTCAATTGCAAAAAGGAGCCTGCGTCGTCTTCGCCGTGCGTAAGCGCAATCCAGGGTTCCAGGTCTAAGGCGTTAAACGGTCTTAGCACTGCATCGCATGTTAAAAGGGCAGGGCTCTGCCCGCTATTGCGAACCAGGATGCCGCAGCGGGGGGTCGTCTCTTCGGTCTGACTTGCATGGGCTATGGTTTGTCTCCTGCAGCCTGCGCGCTATTTTTTTTGCAATATACCTGATCCTTAAACGCTAAAAACATGATCTAGCGCAAAGCGTGCAATTTTGGATCGCCCACACTTGAAGGATCTTTGTCATTGAAGACAAGCCTTTCAGAGTGCGGTACCCAAATGAAAAAATATTTCTCCATTTATGGAAAAACCATGGCCTTGGCCAGTGTGGTGTTGCTCTTGGTCGTGTTGCTGGGCTATGTCGCGCTGCGGGCGGGGCCGCTGGCACCGATCGAAGTGACGGTAGTACAGGTCGCAAGCAAAGCGCTGCAACCCGCGTTGTTTGGAATAGGGACAGTTGAGGCCCGGTTTACCCACAAAATCGGCCCAACTGCTGCGGGCCGCATTCAACGGGTGGATGTCCAGGTGGGCGACAGCGTGAAAGCGGGGCACATATTGGGTGAGATGGACCCGGTAGATTTAGACGACAAAATTGCAGGCCAAGAGGCAACGGTCAAGCGAGCGCAGGCCAGCGTGTTGGCGGTAGAGGCACAAGGGCAAGAGGTAGCCGCCCGCAAAGCGTTTGCGCAAGTGCAAAGCCAGCGTTACGCTTTGTTGCTGGTATCGCATTCGGTGAGTGAGGAAGGCGCATCCATCAAACGCCAAGAATTGGAGATTGCCAATGCAAGCTTTGCGGCCGTTCAGGCCAACTTGGATGCGTCAAGACAAGAGCTGGTGCGTGCCAAGGCAGATCGGGAAGGGCTGTTGCGGCAAAGAATGAATCTGCGGCTGATCTCGCCCATCGATGGCACCGTCAGCCGGCGCGATGCGGATGCCGGAACAACCGTGGTGGCAGGTCAATCCGTGGTCGAGGTGATTGAA
>CANJNX010000048.1 GCA_947475495.1 Comamonadaceae bacterium
ACGCCGCAAAGTAAAGCCTTTAAAGCTGAGCCTTTGGATTTGAAGGTGGTGTATGAAGACCAGCACATCTTTGTGATTAACAAGCCCGCAGGCTTGGTGGTACACCCCGCACCCGGCAATTGGAGCGGAACTTTGCTCAATGGCCTGCTTTTTCACGATCCCAAAATTTCTGAGGTGCCACGGGCTGGCATCGTGCATCGGCTTGACAAGGACACCAGCGGCCTCATGGTGGTTGCCCGTTCCCGCAAGGCCATGGATGATTTGGTTCACGCCATCGCTGCGCGGACTGTGAGCCGTCAATACTTAGCAGTAGGCCATGGGCCATGGAAGGGGGCGCAGGCCCGCACCGTCGAAGCAGCCATAGGGCGCGATCCGCGCAACCGTTTGCGCATGGCGGTCGTTGATTTAGCGAAATCGCCAGGCAAAACCGCCAAAACGGATCTTATTTTTTTGGCCAATAGCCAAGAAGGCTGTTTGGTCCAGTGCGTGCTTCACACGGGAAGAACCCACCAAATCCGGGTGCATATGGCCTCGGTCGGTCACCCTTTGGTGGGGGATGTGGTGTACGGTGGAACCGTTCTCGAGTGCATGCCACGCCAGGCTTTGCACGCTTTTCGCTTGGCATTCCAACACCCGGTCACGGGATTGGACTTGGCTTTCGAGGTGCCTCCGCCCCCAGATTTCATGCACTTACTGAATCACTGGGGGCTCAGCTACAATGCGGCAACCGCGAGCAAACCTGCTTAAATAGGCGGTCCTCGGTGGCAGTAGCGGTGTTTTGCACCGTCTTTTGCCCAAAACATAACCGCTTTGCATGTCCTTCTAGGACAAGCAAACCGCCCGGAAACGCTTCATGATCCATACGTCCGAAGCAAAGCGAGTCCTCGAAACTGCGCTGATTTGCTCGCAACAAGCTTTGTCGGTCCGCGAAATGCGAACGCTGTTTAACGATGCAGTGGGTGCCGACACGCTCAAAGAAATGCTCCAAGAGATTGCTTTGGAGTGGACAAGCAAGGGGGTTGAACTGGTCCAAGTGGCTTCAGGCTGGCGCTTTCAGAGTCGCCCTGAGATGCGCGAATACTTAGACCGCTTGCATCCAGAAAAGCCCCCCCGCTATACCCGCGCCACCTTGGAAACGCTGGCGATCATTGCGTATCGGCAACCGGTGACACGCGGCGACATGGAAGATATTCGAGGCGTCACGATCAATTCTCTGCTGATCAAACAATTGGAAGACCGGGGTTGGGTCGAAGTGATTGGCCACCGCGAAGCCGTGGGACGCCCCGCACTTTTTGCAACGACCAAGCAGTTTTTAGATGACTTGGGTTTAACCAGCCTCGACCAGTTACCTGCGATCAGCCATCCAGGCTCCCAAGGTGCTGATGCTTTGGATCCCTTCATGGAGGCGATGGCCCCCAAGAAAGAAGACTCCGGCCATTCCGTACTTGAGGCCCCTCCAGAAGATCCAGAGGAAGCCCAGTTGTCCATGGATTTACCCATATCCCCACCGATTTCCCCCCCTGAAAGTTTTGGCAATGAATGACATAGATCCGACCCTGCCAGAACCCGTTGTGGATGAGGCGCAGGAGACCCCCATCGATGCAGATGGCAGCCGATTTGTGGAGGTAATTTCGGGTCAATTTGACGCAGACGAGGACAATGTGGACGCGGCACCTGCCAAACGCGTTTTGGCACCGCAAACGGAGTCGCCAAAGCTGCATAAGGTCTTGGCGCAATCGGGTTTAGGTTCGCGCTTAGAAATGGAGCAGCTGATTCTTGAAGGCCGAATTTCCGTCAACAATGAACCCGCACACATTGGCCAACGGATTCAATTTGGCGACCATATCAAGGTCAATGGCAAGCCCATCCGTTTTCGCATTGACCCGCCGCCAGCGCGCGTGATTGCGTACCACAAGCCAGTAGGTGAAGTCGTTACCCACGACGACCCGCAAAATCGACCCACGGTGTTTCGACGCTTGCCTAAATTGCACCAAGGAAAGTGGCAATCCGTGGGAAGACTGGACTTGAATACGGAAGGTCTGCTTCTTTTCACCAGTTCCGGCGAGTTGGCCAACAATTTGATGCACCCACGATTTGGTCTGGTTCGCGAGTATGCCGTTCGGGTTTTGGGGTCTTTGAGCAAAGAAGAAAAGCAAATGCTGCTCACCGGAGTCAAGCTTGACGATGGGATAGCGCAATTTGGCTCCATTGAAGCCGGCGGAGGCGAGGGCAGTAACTGCTGGTACCGCGTAACGATTTCAGAGGGCCGCAACCGCGAGGTGCGTCGGATGTTGGAAGCCGTGGGCCACGCCGTGAGCCGTTTGATTCGTATCCGCTACGGAGCGATGGTGCTTCCTCGGGGCTTAAAACGAGGCGCTTGGATGGAACTCGACGATTCCGATATCCAAGCCTTGGTGAAAGCCGCGGGTACTGCATCACCCCCTTCGCGCGAAGGCCAAGCCGATGAAATAAAGCGCCCGGTACGTTACCGAGGTGCAGAGCCCCGCATGTATGCAAAACGCCCTCCGCCTGGGCGGGGTGCGAATCGATCAGGAAATGCCAAACCTGCCGCATCTGCGCAGCCCGATCCCTTGAAAACCTCGGTCGGCTATATCGGAGCGGACAGTCTGACGCGCCAGCGCAAACAAGAGGCCCTAAACCCTCGCAATGGCCCTGGCGGACCGCGCCGCCCCGGACGCAGTCGCTGAGTGGCGAATGCTAAAATCAAGCGCTTTGCTACGCAGGGTGGCGAATCATTAACTTCTAGACTGAAAAATTCATATGACTATCGAACGCACTCTTTCCATCATTAAGCCCGACGCCGTTGCAAAAAACGTCATCGGCCAGATTTACGCTCGTTTTGAAGCGTCTGGTTTGAAAGTGGTTGCTGCGCGTATGGCGCACCTTTCGCGTGGCGAAGCCGAAGCTTTTTATGGGGTTCACAAAGCCCGTCCTTTTTTCAAAGACTTGGTTGATTTCATGATTTCAGGCCCTGTCATGATTCAAGCCCTTGAAGGCGAAAACGCTATTTTGAAAAACCGTGATTTGATGGGTGCCACCGATCCTAAGAAGGCTGCCCCTGGAACCATTCGTGCCGATTTCGCCGATAGCATTGACGCCAATGCCGTGCATGGCTCCGATGCTGCAGAAACTGCTGCTGTAGAAATCGCCTTTTTCTTCCCCGGCATGAACGTGTATTCGCGTTAATTTGCACAATGACGGCCAATCTTCTCGACTATGACCTCGAGGGCTTGGCCCTTTTTTGTGAGCAACTAGGCGAGAAGCGGTTCCGTGCCACCCAACTGTTTCGTTGGATCCATCAAAAAGGGGCATCCCAATTTGATGCGATGACTGACTTGGCGAAGTCACTCAGAGAAAAAATGGCAGGCTGCGCGGCAGTCACGCCGCTGAAGCTGATTTCGCAGCACGAATCCCGAGACGGAACCATCAAATGGCTCTTCGACGTGGGTGCGGGGGATGCGGTAGAGGCCGTCTTTATTCCTGAAACCGACCGCGGAACATTGTGTATCTCTTCACAGGCTGGCTGTGCTGTCGGTTGCCGGTTTTGCTCTACCGGACACCAGGGTTTCAGCAGAAATTTAACAGCAGGTGAAATCATTGCCCAGCTTTGGTTTGCTGAGCATTTTCTTCGCAAGCATCTGGCGCGTGATGAACGCATCATCTCCAACGTCGTGATGATGGGTATGGGTGAGCCCTTGCAAAATTACGATGCCTTGGTCCAAGCTTTGCGGGTGATGTTGGATGACCATGGCTATGGATTGTCTCGCCGCAGGGTCACCGTTTCGACCTCCGGGGTGGTCCCCATGATGGACAGACTCGGAGCCGATTGTCCCGTGGCTTTGGCAGTTTCATTGCACGCCCCACAAGACCTTTTGCGCGATCACTTGGTTCCTCTCAATAAAAAGTACCCTCTCGCAGAGCTCATGCAGGCCTGTGTGCGGTATTTGGACCATGCGCCGCGCGACTTTATTACCTTTGAATACTGCATGCTCGAAGGTGTGAACGATTCGCCGGAGCTCGCAAGAGATCTCCTTGACTTGCTTCGCGCCTCAGGGGGGGGGCTGGCATGGTGCAAGTTAAACCTGATTCCATTTAACCCTTTCCCAGCCTCTGGCTTGAAACGTTCCAGCCCAGAGCGCGTTACTGCCTTTGCCAAAGTCCTCACGGATGCAGGCTTGGTGACTACGATTCGCAAAACCCGGGGTGATGATATCGACGCTGCCTGCGGTCAATTGGCTGGGGATGTCAAAGACCGGACCCAGGTGGTGGTTCGAATGAACAAACAACGCAGCGCGATGGCCATCTCCACCCCCATCCTCGCTCCTTTAGCCAATACTGCGCTTGGCGTTGAATGACATGGTGTCTCTGATGCGCTTGCCGCTGCTCCTATCCCTTGCAACCCTCGTTTTGCTGGGGTTTTCGGGGTGTGGGAGTATGTCAGCGCAAACGAGCGCCAAGTCTGATCTTGTGACCCCTTCGGATGAGTCTGAGTCCCGAAAGCGTGCACGTATTCGACTGGAATTGGCCATTGCTTACTTCCATGCGGGCAAACCCACAATCGCTTTGGATGAAGTCAAGCAGTCCATTGCTGCGGATCCCACACTCGCTGAGTCCGTCGCTTTGCGCGGTTTAATTTATATGCAGCTTCAAGAGCCTGCGCTTGCCGAAGCAAGCTTTCGCAAAGCCTTGGAATTGAATCCCGCGTCACTGCAAGTTCAACACAATTTTGGATTGCTACTGTGTCAGCAAGGCCGCATGGAAGAAGCGTCGCGTTACTTGAACGCTGCGATTGCCAGCCCCGTGGAAGAAGAGCGTGCCAAATCTTGGATGATTTTGGGTCTGTGCCAGGCGAAAAATAAACAAATGGCCCAGGCAGAGAAAAGCTTGCACAACGCCTATGCGATGGATCCCACCAATGCGCCTGCGGCTTTTAGTTTGTCTAATTTTCTGTATGAAAATGAACAATACACGCAGTCGCAAGGCTATGTCGCCCGTCTCAATCAAACCAAGAATGCCAATGCCGAGTCTTTGTGGCTGGGGATCAAAGTAGCGCGAAAGTTAGGAGATGCCAAAGCCGTTGAAACTTTGCGTTCGCAGCTTATCCAGAGGTTTCCCAATTCCAAGGAAGTTCAGTTTTTAGAGCGAGGCTATACCAATGAATGAGGATGTCAACGGTTTGATTTCATCCCTCGAAGGCGAAACGGCTGCGCAAGCGCCCATGACTGCGGGCGGGTTGTTGCGTCAGGCCCGGCAAGACGCCGGACTGTCGATAGAAGAATTGGCTTCGCGGGTGAAAATCCATGTCAAAAGGCTGCTGGCTTTAGAAGAAAACCAGCTCGATCAAATTCCGGACGCCGTTCTCTTGCGGGCAATGGCGTCGAGCGTCGCACGCACACTTCATATCGAGCCACAACGTATCTTGGAACTTTTGCCTGAAAGCCCTAAACCTGTTTTCGTCAATATCGAAGACAACATCAAGGCTTCTTATGGCGAGCCGACGCATCTGAGCGCCAAATTGCGAAGCTTTTTTTCAGCCTCATCCCACGTATTTTTTGCCGGCCTCTTAGTGGCAGCTGCCGCTCTGGTGTATTTTTCTCCTCAGCTTGAATCCGTGTGGGATTCGTATTTCCCGCAGTCTACGGAAATCACGTCCACGGTGACCGTGGTCGAAGTGCCGCAAGTGATTCAGGTGCCACAAACCTTGGAGGTGCCCGCACCGATGCCTGAGACAGCCCCTATTGCCAGTGCGCCCGTGGTTCTTCCGGTGAGTTCGCCATTGGTTTTCAAGGTGCGGGGCAGTTCATGGATAGAGGTCACCGATTCGGCGGGCATTGTTCTTTTCCAACGAAGACTGGAGGCGGGCGAATCCGCTAGCGTCTCGGGCGCCTTGCCGCTTTCCGTTGTTGTCGGACGCGCGGACCTGACCGATGTGCAATGGAAAGACAAACCATTCACCCTCACGGGCGTGGCCCAAGACAACGTTGCAAGATTTAAGGTGCAGTGATGCAAGATGTTCCTAGTTTCAATTTAAGTGGCAACCCCAGCCGCAAAAGTTTGCAGTCACGGGTGGTGTGGGGTGACCGGGTGGTGACCGTTGGAGGTGGAGCCCCGGTTCGCATCCAGTCGATGACCAATACCGATACCGTGGATGTGATTGGTACGGCAATTCAGGTCAAGGAATTGGCCAATGCGGGTTCAGAAATGGTGCGCATCACAGTCAATACTGTTGAAGCCGCGCAAGCCGTTCCTTTCATCCGTGAGCAGTTGGACCGCATGGATGTCTCTGTCCCCTTGATCGGTGACTTTCATTTCAATGGGCACCGCTTGCTGACGGATTTTCCAGATTGCGCACAAGCCCTTTCCAAATACCGCATCAACCCAGGTAACGTGGGCAAAGGAGAGAAAAAAGACCGGCAATTTGGACAGATGATTGAAGCAGCGATGCGCTGGGACAAACCCATCCGCATTGGCGTGAACTGGGGCAGCTTAGACCAAGAGTTGTTGGCCTCCATGATGGACGATAACAGCCAGCGCGCTGAGCCGTGGGATGCGAAAAAAGTGATGTACGAGGCATTGATTGCCTCCGCAGT
>CANJNX010000049.1 GCA_947475495.1 Comamonadaceae bacterium
CGCACGTTTCGTAAATAATGGGCGATGGCTTGCGAGCGGGCGAGAACGTGCGCGACGTCGCGTTCTCCGTAGGGCGCGTAGCCCGCATCGGAAACGTAAATAAATGTTTCAAGCGGTAATACGTCTTGAAGCGCTTTCAAAACGCTCAATCCTCCAACGCCGCTGTCAAAAACTCCAATGGCTGGCATGGACTTCTCTGAAGCGTTCAATCAAACCGATTGAACAGGAATAGTTTTAAATTCCCCACTGGCGATTTTCTTTTGCCAAGTTGCAGGTCCCGTAATGTGGGCGCTGGTTCCGCCGGAGTCAACGGCGACGGTGACTGGCATATCGACCACATCAAACTCGTAAATCGCTTCCATACCGAGGTCTGCAAAGCCTACGACTTTGGCGTGCTTGATGGCTTTGCTGACCAAGTAGGCTGCTCCGCCAACCGCCATCAAGTAGGCGCTTTGGTGTTTTTTGATGGCTTCGATCGCTACCGGGCCGCGCTCGGCTTTGCCCACCATGGAAATCAAACCGGTTTGGCTGAGCATCATTTCAGTGAAACCGTCCATACGGGTGGCGGTCGTAGGCCCGGCTGGCCCCACGGCTTCGTCACCGACGGGGTCGACCGGGCCGACGTAGTAAATGACCCGATTCGTAAAGTCAACGGGAAGGGGCTCTCCTTTGGCCAACATGGTCTGAATGCGCTTGTGCGCAGCGTCCCGCCCGGTGAGCATTTTCCCGTTCAATAAAAGCGTCTGGCCGGGCTTCCAGCTGGCGACTTCGGCTTTGCTTAAGGTATTGAGGTCCACTTTTTTACTTTGGACATAGTCAGGGGCCCAATTCACCGACGGCCACAAATCCAAGGAGGGAGGGGTAAGGTAGGTGGGACCGCTGCCGTCCAAAACAAAATGGGCGTGCCGGGTGGCTGCACAATTGGGAATCATGGCCACCGGTTTGCTGGCCGCATGGGTGGGGTACATTTTAATTTTGACGTCTAACACCGTGGTGAGACCGCCCAAACCTTGCGCCCCAATACCCAAGGCATTGACTTTGTCAAACAACTCCAAGCGAAGTTCTTCGGTTTGGCTCAAAGCCTGCCCAGAGGAGGACTTGGCTTGAAGTTCGTACATGTCGATGTCGTCCATCAAGCTTTCTTTGGCCATCAGTACCGCTTTCTCTGCCGTACCCCCAATTCCGATGCCCAACATTCCGGGTGGACACCATCCTGCGCCCATGGTGGGTACGGTTTTGAGAACCCAATCGACCACCGAGTCGCCTGGGTTGAGCATGATCATTTTGCTTTTGTTTTCCGAGCCGCCGCCCTTTGCTGCCACTGTGACTTCAACGGTGTTGCCTGGAACGATTTCAGTAAAGATGACAGCTGGCGTGTTGTCTTTGGTGTTTTTTCGCAAGAACTCAGGATCAGCGACAACGCTGGCACGCAGCGTGTTGTCAGGATGGTTGTAGCCTTGGCGAACACCTTCATTGATGGCGTCATCGAGACTGCCCGAGAACCCTTCCCATCGCACGTCCATGCCGACCTTGAGGAAAACATTGACGATGCCAGTGTCTTGGCAAATGGGGCGGTGCCCCGTAGCGCTCATTTTGCTGTTCGTCAAAATTTGTGCAATCGCGTCTTTGGCTGCAGGGCTTTGTTCGCGTTCGTACGCCCGGGCCAAGTGGGCAATGTAGTCAGCCGGGTGGTAATAGCTGATGTATTGCAAGGCAGCTGCGACGGATTCAATGAGGTCGGCTTGACGAATGGTGGACATGGTGCAGAAAGCCTTAAAGAGAAAAAAACCAGTAGGATGAGTTTACCTAAGCCCGCAGTCAGTGGCATGTAAGTGCAAGAAACGACATTTCGGGTTAGTATTTAATTATGAGGAGATCCCCCGTGAGTTCTACATCATCTGCCATTGAATCGGTTTTGGTTGAAAACCGTGTCTTTTACCCCAGCGAGGCAACTGTTAAAGCTGCTCGCATTTCCGGCATGGAGGGCTATAACGCACTGTGTGCAGAAGCCGAAAAAGACTTTGAAGGTTTTTGGGCTCGGTTGGCGCGTGAAAACGTGGTTTGGAACAAGCCCTTCACACGGACTTTGGATGAGTCCAAAGCGCCTTTCTATCGATGGTTTGACGACGGAGAGCTCAACGCTTCCGCCAACTGCCTAGACAAGCACATGGGCACGCCCACCGAAAACAAGACCGCCGTTATTTTTGAAGCAGACGACGGAACCGTTACCAAAACCACTTACAAAGAATTACTCGCACGGGTGAGCCAATTCGCCAATGCTTTGAAAGCCGATGGCATTCAAAAGGGTGATCGGGTATTGGTTTATATGCCCATGACGCTCGAAGGCGTGATTGCAATGCAAGCCTGCGCCCGCATTGGCGCAACCCACAGCGTAGTTTTTGGAGGTTTCTCCGCCAAAGCCTTGCAAGAGCGCATCATTGATGCTGGCGCGGTTGCCGTGATCACGTCTAACTTTCAAATGCGCGGTGGCAAAGAGCTGCCTCTGAAAGCGATTGTGGATGAAGGCCTGGCCATGGGAGGTTGCGAATCGATCAAGTCGGTCTATGTGTACCAACGCACTGCAACCGCCTGCGCGATGGTTGCAGGGCGTGACAAAACGTTCGCACAGGCACTTGAAGGCCAAAGCAGCGTGTGTGCCCCGGTATCGGTTGGCGCAGAGCATCCCCTCTTTATTCTTTACACCTCGGGCTCCACAGGAAAACCCAAGGGCGTTCAGCACTCGACAGGCGGCTACTTGCTTTGGGCCAAGCTGACCATGGATTGGACATTTGACTTAAAGCCCAATGACGTGTTCTGGTGTACTGCAGATATTGGTTGGATTACCGGTCACACCTATGTCGCCTACGGCCCCTTGGCAGCAGGCGCAACCCAGATCATTTTTGAAGGCGTACCTACTTACCCCAACGCGGGTCGCTTTTGGCAGATGATTGAACGCCACCAATGCACTATTTTCTACACCGCGCCCACGGCCATTCGGTCCCTGATCAAAGCCGCTGAAAGCGATGCAGCAGTGCATCCCGACCGTTCTGATTTGAGCAGCCTGCGTATTTTGGGCTCAGTAGGCGAACCCATCAACCCTGAGGCATGGATGTGGTACTACAAAAACATTGGCCACGAAAAATGCCCTATCGTTGATACGTTTTGGCAAACCGAAACCGGTGGCCACATGATGACACCCTTGCCAGGCGCAACCCCCTTGGTCCCAGGCAGCTGTACCTTGCCGCTGCCCGGCATCATGGCAGCCATTGTCGATGAAGTCGGCAACGATATTGCGAACGGAACAGGCGGTATTTTGGTTGTGAAACGCCCCTGGCCTTCCATGATTCGCACCATCTGGAATGACCCTGAGCGGTTTGTTAAAAGCTACTTCCCAGAAGAAATGGGCGGCAAGCTTTACCTCGCTGGTGACGGCGCAGTGCGCAGTGCTGACAGAGGTTATTTCCGAATTACAGGACGTATCGATGACGTGCTAAACGTCTCAGGCCACCGCATGGGAACCATGGAAATTGAGTCCGCTTTGGTTTCTAAAACCGACTTGGTCGCCGAAGCGGCAGTCGTAGGCAGGCCAGACGATTTAACCGGCGAGGCCATATGCGCATTCGTGGTTCTTAAACGCTCCCGACCCGATGATGCAGAGGCCAAGGCGATTGCCAAGGAACTGCGCGACTGGGTTGCCAAAGAAATCGGCCCCATTGCCAAGCCCAAGGACATTCGCTTTGGTGAAAACCTTCCCAAAACACGTTCTGGAAAAATCATGCGCCGCTTGCTGCGCTCGTTGGCCAAAGGCGAGACCATCACGCAAGATATTTCGACCCTCGAAAACCCTGCGATTTTGGACCAGCTTGGTAAGGCGTATTGATTCAAGTCAATCAACAGCAGGTATAAAAAAAGGCACCGAGGTGCCTTTTTTGTTTTCCGTCTCTTTTTTACTCTTGCGAGCCTAGGGGAACCGTTCGCAGATCACGTTTGGTCTCTACCAGTACAAGTGGGCCTTCGGTTGTAGCCACTGGCGCAGCGCGTTCACGCGGCACATGTGTGGGCGTTGGCTCTGATGCGATCGCGGCTTGAACTGCAGCAATGCGTTGCGGATCCGAGTTGACCCATTGCAAACCAGAGCCTTGCGCAACAGCTTCTAGCGTGCTGGTTGGTAACGCATAGGCAGCTACCTTGGGCATCGCTTGAGGAGCTGTTGCTTGGTTTTGTGCTGGTGTTACTGGCGCGGTTACCACGGGCGTGGTCACTGGCGATGGCACTGACACATTCACAGGGGCATGGGCTACGCTTGACTCAGCCGGTGTTGTAGCGGCTGCTTCGGTAGGCTGCGAGAAGTAGGAGGCCCGCACCACGATCGGCTCTTGCGCTTCTTCGGATTCAAAGCTTGTACGCTCTGGCATGGTCGACGTACCCGACTCATTGCGCTCGGAGCGCTCACCCCGTGGTGCGCGGTCACGCCCATAGCGGTCACGCGAGCGGCGTGGCTCGCGCGATTCGGATGTCTCGGTAGGTGCATCTGCGTCTCTTGAATCGCTGTTGGAGTCGTCGAGTGGGGCTGGCGTTGTTGCATCGTCCTGGCGCGGTCCGCGGTCATTGCGGCGGTTGTTACCGTTGCGTCCGTTGCGACCACGTTGTTCGCGTGGTTCGCGATCGGTGGAGTTGCCTTCTGGGTTAACGGACGTGTTGCTCGCATCCTGGGTGCGCTCATCGCTACGATCACCTGCATCATTGCGCTCGCTGGAACGACCTTGGCGGCCATTGCGTTCACCTCGGTCATTGCGCGGTGCGCGCTCTTGACGAGTGTTGTTGCTGTCCATGCCCTCTTGTGATGCATCCACGTTGACACCCAAGGATTTCCCATCAGCATCAAAGCGTTCTCGTTGGTTGGGGTTTTGGCGTTCGCCACCTTGAGCATTGCGCCCGCCACGCCCGCCGCGGCTGTTGCGACCTTCAGTGCGGCCATCTGGCCGACCCTCTGAGCGTCCCTCGGTTCTAGCATCATTGCGGGGTCCGCGACCTTCTCCATTGCGGCCGTTACGACCTGCATCACGGCCGTTACGGTTGTTGCGTCCTCTGCTGTCGGAGGCGTCTTGTGTTGCTGGTTTCGAAGCATTGGATTTTGGGCTTGCGTCCGATGCAAACAGATTTTTAATCCATGCAAAAAATCCAGCGGACTCCGCTTTGACTGCAGGTTTTGTGCGAGCAGAAGAAGCGACTGTTTTTGCCGATTCTGGTTTGACCATGGCAGCAGGTGCCGGAGCATCAGGCAAAACACCTTTGATGATGGGCGTTTGCTTGTTGGTTGGTTCTTGCGAGCGACGGGTGACGGAGGTTGGGTCTTCCATTTCCTCGGCCATTTTGTAACTGGCTTCGATATGGTCTAAACGGGGGTCGTCGTGCTTGAGGCGCTCTAACTTGTAATTGGGTGTTTCAAGGGTTTTATTGGGAACCATCAAAACGTTGATACGTTGCTTGAGTTCGATTTTTGCGATTTCCGTGCGTTTTTCGTTGAGCAAGAAAGAGGCAACTTCAACCGGCACTTGGCACAACACGGAAGCCGTATTGTCTTTGAGCGACTCTTCTTGGATGATCCGCAAAATTTGCAAAGCGCTGGACTCGGTGTCGCGGATATGTCCGGAGCCACCACAACGGGGGCAAGGAATCGAAGCGCCTTCGCTCAAAGCAGGGCGCAGGCGTTGGCGACTCATTTCCATCAAGCCAAATTTGCTAATGGTGCCAAACTGAACACGGGCCCGGTCTTGGCGCAACGCATCGCGCAAACGGTTTTCTACGTCACGGCGGTTGCGGCTTTCTTCCATGTCGATAAAGTCGATCACGATCAAACCACCCAAGTCACGCAAACGCATTTGGCGCGCGACTTCGTCGGCTGCTTCCAAATTGGTTCGCGTAGCCGTTTCTTCAATATCGCCGCCTTTGATGGCACGTGCGGAGTTAACGTCCACCGACACCAAGGCTTCGGTGTGGTCGATCACAATCGCGCCGCCAGAAGGCAGTTGCACTGTGCGGGCGTAGGCCGATTCAATTTGGTGCTCAATTTGAAAGCGGCTAAACAAGGGCGCGTCATCACGGTAACGTTTCACGCGGGCCGCATGTTCAGGCATCACGTGGGCCATGAATTGCTGGGCTTGCTCGTACACATCGTCGGTGTCAATCAAGATGTCGCCAATATCGCTATTGAAATAATCGCGAATGGCGCGGATCACCAGGCTTGATTCCTGGTAAATCAAATACGCACCTTTGCCGCCTTTGGCTGCGCCATCGATGGCGTTCCAAAGTTTGAGCAAGTAGTTCAAGTCCCATTGCAACTCAGGCGCGCTGCGCCCGATCCCTGCCGTACGGGCAATGATGCTCATGCCGTTGGGGTATTCGAGTTGGTCGAGCGCTTCTTTGAGCTCAGCGCGATCGTCGCCTTCGATGCGGCGGCTGACACCGCCACCGCGCGGGTTGTTGGGCATCAAGACCACATAGCGACCGGCAAGAGATACAAAGGTGGTTAAAGCCGCGCCCTTGTTACCACGCTCTTCTTTTTC
>CANJNX010000050.1 GCA_947475495.1 Comamonadaceae bacterium
AGATCAGCGGCCCCAACGCGCCGGCAGCAGACTTTTTAATCCAAGGCCCTGCAACACATGGCGTGGCAGGCTTGGATAACTTGTTTGGTATGGAGTCACCGGGCTTGACCAGCGCGATGGCGATTGCTGAACGGGTGACTACGCTGCTTTCTCCGCTGCTTTAAGCGCCCGCTTCAAGTCCTCTAAAAGATCGTCCGGATCTTCGAGTCCAATCGATAAGCGAATGGTGCCAGGGCCAATGCCAGCGCTGACCAAAGCAGCGTCGTCCATCCGAAAGTGCGTTGTGCTTGCGGGATGAATCACCAGGCTGCGGCAGTCGCCGACATTGGCAAGGTGGCTGAAAATTTTCAAGGCTTCAATGAACTTTTGGCCTTGCAGGCGGGTGCCTTTGATATCAAAACTAAATACCGAACCCGCGCCCCGGGGCAGTATTTTTTTAGCCAGTGCGTGGCTGCTGTGGGTTTCAAGCATGGGGTGGCCCACGCGCGAGACCATGGGGTGATGGGCCAAAAATTCAACCACTCTCTCGGTATTGCCCATGTGACGAGCCATGCGCAACGGTAAAGTTTCAATGCCCTGCAGTATCAACCAAGCCGTGTGCGGACTCATGCAAGCCCCAAAGTCCCGCAGACCTTCACGGCGAGCGCGCAGCAGAAAAGCGCCAACGGTGCTTTCTTCCGTAAAAACCATGTTGTGAAAGCCTGCATAGACTTGGCTGAGTTCGGCAAATTTTCCTGAGCGCTCCCAATCAAACTGGCCGCTGTCGACCACAATGCCGCCGACCACGGTTCCGTGGCCTGATAAAAACTTGGTGGCAGAGTGGTAAATCAAATCGGCACCATGGTCAAACGGCTTGATCAGCCAAGGCGAGGTGAGGGTGGAATCCACCAAGAGTGGAACGCCGTTTTCATGGGCAATGGCGCTGACCGCTTCAATGTCAAGTACGTCGAGTCCAGGGTTGCCCACGGTTTCACCAAAAAACAATTTGGTCGTGGGGCGAACTGCTGCGCGCCAAGCATCTAAATCGTTGGGGTTCACAAAAGTGGTTTCAATACCAAAGCGGCGCAGGGTGTAGTGCAGCAAATTGTGAGAGCCGCCATACAAAGCGGTGGAGGCAACAATGTGGGAGCCCGCACCCATGAGTGTGCAAATCGCCAAATGCAATGCAGCTTGTCCGCTGGCCGTTGTGATCGCTCCTATGCCGCCTTCAAGGGCGCTGACGCGTTGCTCTAACACTGCATTGGTCGGATTGCTGATGCGGCTGTACACATGGCCCGCCCGCTCCAGATTAAATAAGGAGGCGGCCTGATCGCTGGACTCAAATACAAAAGACGTCGTGAGGTGGATAGGTACGGCGCGCGCGCCAGTGGCATCGGGGGCGGCGCCTGCGTGCAGGGCAAGGGTGTCAAAACCAGGGTCAGCGTAGCCGGTCATGGGGGACTTCTCCGAAAAATAATGTGTAGTCGAACAGTGTCATTGTGGGCTATATTCAAGCGAAACTGATTCTGCGGCTTTCTTGCTGCAGACCAGCGCCTTAAGGAGCCCTTATGAAAGTCAGCGATATCTTGCGTGTCAAAGGCGGAACGCTTTACACCGCCCAGCCCGACGAGCCCTTGGCTCACGCAGCCGCCCTGATGGCGGAGCGTGATATTGGCTCTTTGGTCGTGATGGAGCATGGCGATTTGGTGGGCATGCTCACCTTTCGGGAGGTGATTCAATCCGTGGTGAAAAACGGCGGCTCTATTGGATCGTTGCTGGTTCGTACCGCCATGGATGACGCACCCCTGACTTGCACGATGGAAACAGAGATGGACGAGGTCAGGCGCATGATGCTGGACCGCCACGCCCGCTACATGCCGGTGATGGACAAGCGCATGCTGATGGGGGTGATTAGTTTTTACGACGTAGCCAAAGCCGTCGTAGACAGCCAAAACTTTGAAAACACGATGCTCAAGGCGTATATCCGTGATTGGCCGACCCCTGAAGAAGGGGCCAAAGCAGCGTGATCCAAACCCAGCTTGCGCTCAGAGATAATCACACCCTATGAGCGGAAATACTTTTGGAACCCTATTTGCTGTCACCAACTTTGGTGAATCCCACGGCCCCGCTATTGGGTGTGTGATTGATGGCTGCCCGCCAGGCATGGCCTTGTCGGAGGCAGACATTCAAACCGACCTCGATCGACGCCGCCCAGGCACCAGCCGCCATGTGACACAACGACAAGAACCCGACGTGGTTCAAATTCTCAGTGGTGTCTATGAGGGTCAAACCACAGGAACGCCGATTGCGTTGTTGATTCAAAACACCGACCAGCGCAGCAAAGATTACGGCAATATTTTGGAGTCGTTTCGGCCTGGCCACGCCGATTACACCTATTTTCAAAAATACGGAATTCGTGATCCCCGTGGTGGCGGCAGGTCGTCTGCCCGACTCACAGCGCCAATGGTGGCGGCCGGCGCCGTTGCAAAAAAGTGGCTGAAGCTTCAGTATGGAACGACTTTTCAAGGGTGCATGTTGCAAGTCGGCGAATTGCCCATTGCTTTTGAGTCATGGGAGCATGTCGCCCACAATCCTTTTTTTGCGCCCATCGCGGATGTCAGCGCGCTTGAGGCGTATATGGACGCATTGCGCAAGGATGGAGATTCGTGTGGAGCGCGCATTCGCATTACCGCTTCCAACGTTCCAGTGGGTTTGGGCGCGCCGCTCTTTGACAAAATGGACGCAGAAATTGCCTACGCCATGATGGGCATCAATGCCGTGAAAGGCGTTGAAATTGGTGCGGGTTTTGCAAGCGTTGTGCAGCGCGGTTCGGTGCATGGTGACTCCTTGTCGCCCCAAGGCTTTCAAACCAATAACGCCGGGGGGCTCTTGGGTGGCATCACGACGGGCCAAGATTTGGAAGTCAGTATTGCCATCAAGCCGACCAGTTCAATTACAACCCCACGGGAGTCGATTGACGTTCAAGGTAAGCCCACGTCCGTGGTCACCAAAGGACGCCACGACCCGTGCGTTGGGCTCCGGGCCACACCGATCGCAGAAGCCATGTTGGCCTTGGTGGTGATGGACCACGCTTTGCTTCACCGTGCGCAATGCGCCGATGTCAAGTCCACGCTGGAACCTATCGCAGCGGCCTCCCCCAAAAACGCGCCTTAAATTCTTGGAGTTCGTATGAAAACTGTATTGGTACTGAACGGGCCCAATCTCAATCTATTGGGAACGCGCGAGCCCCAGGTCTATGGTTCCCAAAGTTTGGAGGATGTCAAAGCCTTGTGCCAAGGTGCCTGCAAGAGCCATGGTTTTGCATTGGATTTTCGCCAATCCAACCATGAGGGGGAGTTGGTCGATTGGATTCACGAAGCTGGAAAGTCCCACGCAGCAGGAAATCTCGCTGGGGTGGTTCTCAATGCGGGCGCGTATACCCACACCAGTGTTGCTTTGCATGACGCCATCAAGGGCACTGGCATTGTGCTCATTGAGCTGCACATCAGCAATGTGCATGCGCGCGAGGCATTTCGCCACCACTCCTTTATCTCGCCTGTGGCCAAAGCGGTCATGGCAGGCTTTGGTGTCAAGGGCTATGCCATGGCCATTGCGGGTTTGGCGGATTTGGCATAGGACTTTTTTTGCAAACCCAACGCCTTCCTACCCTTTTTGTATCCCACGGCGCGCCCCTTTTTGCCTTGGCACCAGGCGCCTCCGGTGCAGCCTTACGTGGCTTTGCCAAAGAGGTGCAAACCCAACACACATTGCGCGGCGTGGTGATCATGTCCCCGCACTGGATGTCACGCGCGCCAGCAGTGATGACCACGCCCATGCCAGAAACCCTGCATGACTTTGGTGGTTTTCCACCCGCGTTGTACGAATTGCAGTACCCCGCACCTGGCGCGCCAGTTTTGGCTCAGCAAGCCATTGGCTTGCTTGAAGCAGCAGGGTTTCAAACGCAGGCGGATGCCAAGCGCCCCTTAGACCATGGGGCTTGGGTTCCTTTGATGCATATGTTCCCACAAGCCGATGTTCCTGTCATCCAAGTGGCTTTGCCACAGTCCTATGGCCCGCAGCAAGTCTTTGCGATGGGGCAGGCGCTTAGCGGCTTGCGCAGTTTAGGAATTTTGCTCATCGGCTCTGGCAGCATGACGCACAACTTAAGCGAGTTCGCCGGCGACGGTGCGCCCACTGCGCCCTATGTTTTGGAATTCAGTCGCTGGATTGAAGACCGCGTTGTGGCAAGCGATTGGGAGTCGCTCTTGAATTACGCAAGCCTGGCTCCGCACGCCCACCGCGCGCACCCCAGCGATGACCATTTTTTACCGCTGTTCTTTGCCCTCGGCGCCGCAGGCGCAATCCCGGAAACACACGCCCATTATTTGAGCCGGGAAGTGCTTTACGGCATGTTGGCCATGGACAGTTTTTACCTTCAATAAATACACATGTATGACCACCACACTCAAGATTGATTTTGTCTCTGATATTGCCTGCCCATGGTGCGCTGTGGGATTGGGCGCTTTAGAGGGCGCTCTGGCCCGTTTGGCCCCTGATGTGCGTGCACAAATTCACTTTCAGCCCTTTGAACTTAATCCGAACATGCCTGCGGGCGGCCAAGATTTGGGCGAGCATTTGAGTGAAAAGTATGGATCAACCCTAGAGCAACAAAGCCAAATTCGGGAAACCATTCGCCAACGTGGCGAAGAAGTGGGTTTTCACTTTAACCGGGAAGGACGAGGCCGCGTGTACAACACCTTTGACGCCCACCGTTTGCTCTACTGGGCCGGATTAGAGGGTGCCAACGGACCGCAACATGCATTGAAAAAAGCATTGCTTGAGGCCTACCAAGGCCGTGCAGAGTGTGTCGAGTCGCATGCTGTTTTATTGAATGCCGTGCGCGTTGCAGGAATGGATATAGAAAAAGCCGAGGCGATTTTGTCCAGTGATACCTATGCGCAAGAAGTTCGCGAACGAGAACAATTTTTTCAACAAGCCGGTATTCATTCGGTTCCAGCTGTGATCATCAATGACCGCCACCTTATTTCTGGTGGGCAGCCTGTCGAAGTGTTCGAGAACGCTTTGCGCAAAATTGCTGCGGGCGCGGTGTAAGCTTTCGTAGCTGTGTCACAGGCGATCACCGCTTTTCCGCACAATTTCCGTGCGGTGGTTTTAGGGTCGAGCGGCGCCTTAGGCCAAGCGTTTGTGCAATTGCTTGCGGCTGACCCGCGCTGCGCCAGCGTCATGGGCTTTTGCAGAAGCAGCGCCCCCGCTTTGTTTTTAGAAGATGAGCCGAGCATCATCCATTGTGCTCAGGAGGTCGCAAGCGGAGGCGCAGTTCATCTGGTCATTGATGCCACCGGTGCTTTGGTGATCGATGGCCGCGGCCCTGAAAAACGCTTAGAGGATATCAACGCTGAGAGCCTGGTGCGTGCGATGCAAGTCAACGCCATTGGGCCTGCTTTGCTGATGAAGCATTTCGTCCCACTTATGGTCAGAGACCAACGCTGCGTATTTGCCAGCCTTTCTGCCCGCGTGGGTAGCATTGAGGACAACCACAAAGGCGGCTGGTACAGCTACCGTGCGTCAAAAGCGGCGCTTAATATGTTGATTCAAAGCACCGCCATTGAAGTGCACCGCAAGCGCCCCTTGGCAGTCTTTGCTGCGCTTCAACCGGGGACGGTTCAATCGCGCTTAACGCAGGCCTTTGCGGACCAAGCCAGCGCCATGGCGCCTTTGGATTCGGCTGCGCGTTTATTGCAGGTATTGGATTCCTTGCCTTCAACAGGCCGCGCGCATTTTGTTGATTACGAGGGCCGCGCCATCCCTTGGTAGGTTCAAGATGCGTTCAAAGCCTTGGCAATGAAGTTGCGTTTCACCAAAGGTTTGGGGCATGGCACTGCGCCCATGTCAAACCAGCTGCGGACATCTTCGTCTAAACCGAGCCCGTGCATAAAGTTGTAGATTGCTTTTTTCAAGCCCAAACCTAGCGTCGCGTGGTCTACGCCAGTGGGGTCATCAAAGCCAATGTCATTTTTTGCAAAAGTGACATCCGGCATGGGCTTGAGGGTGATGCCATAGGCGCTGGGGTCTAGGCCAACGGGCGAGTGCACAGTGCAGGTAAAGCGGTGAAAGAAGCCGCTTTGGATACAGCCCGCTTCAAACAACTGGCGCACATATTCCAGCGCATCAACGGTGTCTTGCACGGTTTGGGTGGGAAAACCGTACATCAGGTAGGCGTGCACCAAAATTCCGGCGTCAGAAAAACCTTTGGTCACCCGTGCGACCTGGGCCACCGACACGCCTTTTTTCATCAGGTCAAGCAATCGGTCTGAGGCCACTTCAAGCCCCCCTGACATGGCAATGCAGCCGCTTTGCGCCAAGAGCTCAGCGAGTTCGGGGGTGAAGGTTTTTTCAAATCGAATATTGCCCCACCAAGAGATATGCAGCTTGCGCCGCAAAATTTCTTGGGCTAAGGCCTTAAGTGCTTTTGGGGGTGCTGCTTCGTCGACAAAATGAAAGCCGGTTTGGCCCGTTTCTTTGACAATTTTTTCTATG